>CBFGJO010000001.1:0-121331 GCA_965649125.1 Caldifarciminota bacterium
AAATATAGAAGGATATATAAGACAGAAGATAGGAGGTGAAAGTTTTAATATAAAAATAAATATTTTATTCAATCCTGAAATGAAAAGCACCTATTTTATTGTTCCCGGAATTATTGCAATAATATTTATGGTAATATCTGCAATTTTAACAAGTATTACACTTACAAAGGAGTTTGAGAGTAGAAGTATTGAAATATACAAAGTTTCAAGAATAAAAGGGTATGAAGTTTATATCGGGAAAATAATTCCTTATATAATTATTGGTTACATTCAATTAACAATGGTTCTTCTTTTTGGTAAAATTTTATTTAATATTCCATTAAGAGGGAATTTATTCTTATTGTATTTTTTATCCCTTTTCTTTTTACTTACAGGATTTGGAATAGGAATAACAATATCAACAGTATTTAAAGAGGCAAGGAGCACACTTATGGCTGTATGGCTTTCAACCCTTTTGCCTTCAATTTTTCTATCAGGCTTTTTGTTTCCAATAGAAAACATGCCTGCTTTCTTTCAAACATTGAGTTATATTGTTCCTGCAAGATATTTTTTATACATACTAAGGGGCATATTATTAAAAGGAGTTGGTTTTGAAAGATTTATTCCTGAATTCATCGCCCTTTTAATTTTCAGTTTATCTTTAACAATTCTTTCTTCAATAAGAATTAAAAGGGAAATAGGATGAGAAAAGTAAAAGCAATAATAAAAAAAGAGTTTATTGAGGTTATGAGGGATAAAAGAAATCTTTATATGGTAATAGTGGCACCATTTATCTTGCTAATCCTGTTCGGTTATATAATATCTCTTGATCTCAAAAGGGTTGAGACGGGTTATTATACTGAAAAAGAAAAAAAAGAGGTAAGGGAATTCATAAGTTCTTTAACAGCAAGTGAATTCTTCATATCAAAGGGATTTTTTGAAAGGGAAAAATTGATAGAGGAAATAAAAACTGGGAAAATTAAAATGGGAATAATATTTGGAAAGGATAATAAAGAAATCTTATTTTTAATAGATGGCTCACAGGGGATAGGAGTACAAAAGGTGCTGGGTTATCTCTCAAAATTTTTTCAGAGAAAAATTAAAAACCAGTTAGAAATTAAAGCAATTTATCTTTTTAACCCGTCTCTTGAAACAAAAAACTATACTATTCCTGGAATTTTTGCAATTATTATAATAGTAATTTCATCTGTACTAACAGGATTTTCATTTACAACAGAAAAGGAAAGGAAAACAATTGAAACATTTTATATATCACCTTTAAAACCATACGAAGTGATCATTGGTAAATTAACCCCTTACATATTTTTAACAATTATGGATAGCATATTTATATTTTTTCTTGCAAAAATAATATTTAAAATACCATTTAAAGGTAACCTTTTTCTCCTTTTCTTTATATTTTTCCTCTACCTTTTAATAGCAATTGGAATAGGTATGCTTGTATCACTTATTTCAAAAACTCAAAGAGAAAGCATGCTGACAACATTTTTAATAATTTTCCCATTTATCCTCCTATCAGGAATATTTTTCCCTTATGAATCTATGTCAGATTTCTTCAGGTTCTTCACAAATTACTTTAACCCTGTAACCCATTTCCTGATATGTATAAGGAACATATTATTAAAAGGAGCAAAAATAAATGAAATATTTTTTTCCTTTCTATTCCTACTCCTTTATTCTATATTTATCTTTTCAATCTCTTATTTTTTACTCCTCTTTAATTTTAAAAGAAAATAATCTTTTCCCTTATCTTCTTTTCTTTATCTCTTACTACTAAGAAATAAGCACCTTTTGAAATTCTATTGATCTTAAATTCGTATATTCCTGGCTGAAGATCGCCTGAAAATAGTTTTTCACAGATTCTACCTGCTGGGTCATATATTTCAATATCTATTTTCTCTTTCCTTGGAACAGCAATTTTCAAAAAGCCTGAATTCCTTATTATATTTCTGCTTATTGAAAGGATTGTGAGTTCATGCGGCAATGGTGAAATATATATTATTGTTATAGGACCGAGAATCTTATCATTTCCATCATTATGAATGATTAACCTGTAAGTATATTTTTTGCCGTTTTCAACATCTCTGTCAAGGTATTCATTTGAGTGTGGCTCAAGTTCTGCAATCCTCTTAAAGTTTCTTTTATCTTCTTTTTCAACATAGATTTTCCTTGCTCCATCTACACCGCTCCATATAAGTAAAACACCATCCCTTGTATTCCTTGCATAAAATTCTGCTTCCATTACACCAAGCAATTTTATATCTCCTGCAGCAGTTATTGCGTATGGCTGTTTTGCACCTGTTGGAACATTTGCTCCGAGGACCGCAACTTCATAAACACCTGTAGATGGAGAATTTAAAAGAAAAACTTCAACATTGTTCCTTGTATCAGGAGAACCTCCTGGTGTACTTTGTCCATTTGAGAAATAATTTCCCCAGTAAACCTGGTTTGAAGGGTCTTTAACCCTTAAATTTAAATTGTTAACAAGTGTAGGGTTTGCGTTAGCAGCGGCTGCTGTATCATGCCATACAAGAACAATTTTGAAAGGCTGTGATGAAGAAAGTACTTGCATAAGATATCTCACACTATCACCTGTATCTAAACCTGTTTTATAATCATCTATCCATAATTTTCTTGAATCACCTGAAAAATATAATGCATTATCAAGCAAAATTCTTCCCCATCCTTCATCATAATTTGGATAGCCTGAAACACCTGTCATATCAACAGTTGAAAGTAAAAGGGTTGCCTTTATGAGTGCACCTGATGGATAAATTGAATCAGAAGGATTCGGGGAACCTGATGGATAAAAGCCCTTTGAATAATACTGCCTTACAAGTGCAGCAACTCCTGCACAAGCAGGTGTTGCCATTGAAGTACCTACCATTCCTCCAATTCTGCATGTCTGAGTCCCCCAGTTATCTGCTGGATATGCAGAAGTTATGAAGTATCTCCATGGATCAGTTTGTTGTGTTGCCCTTCCACCTGGTGTCATAAGGTCAGGCTTATATCTATTATCAAGAGTTGGTCCCCTTGATGACCAACTTGATATGTTATCAGCAGTTCCATCATAACTATGTCTCCATGTTGAGCCAACTGATATACAATCCTTCGCAGTTGAAGGAGGACAAACTGTATTAGCGTTAGGACCATCATTACCTGCTGCAAATGTGAATAAAAAGTCTTGATGGGTAAATGAGAATACATCAACATCTATTGCCTCATACGCATAATTACCACCTGCATTTGAATATCCCCATGAATTCGTATGGATTCTTGAACCTTTGTTATAAGCAGTATTTGCAGAAGTATAAAAATTGTTTATATTGAGTGCACATTGATAACCAGAATAATATCCTATATCCTGCATATATATTTTCCCCATGTATGCATGACCTTGATATTCTGCAATTGTATTTGCTCCTCCCCTTGTTGGGTCTCCTGCAACTGTTCCTGATACATGGGTTCCATGAGCACAGTTTGAATCATCCTGTAAGTCTCCACCTTCATTTGTATAATCATAAATCACTATGTGGTTTGGACCTGGTGGGTCACCTTCCGGATCCCTGAACCAGCAGGAATAATAATCAACTCCTGTATCCATAACTGTTACAATCTGACCCTGCCCTTTTATATTCCTGTTCCATACAGGTAATGAACCAGATACAACTGTATCTCCACCCGTTAAAGGGGTATTATTCGCCTGAACTGTTAAAACATAGCTCTGAAGAACATACTTTGTTGTGCTGTTTAAAAGGGTTTTTGGATAATAGGGGAAAATGTAATATACCTCTTTTATCCTTGCAATTGAATTTATATTTTTTGGTGAAGTCCATATTATTATTCTATTTGATGGATACGGAAGAACCTGTTTTATCTCACCAATTGAAGTTAAATTTAAAGAAATTTTCTGAATATCAGCATCAGGAAGTAAGTAAATCACATAGGATTTTAAATCAGGAAGGTTTATATAAAGTGGGTCATAAAATTCTTTAAATCCTTCATCTTTTAAAATTGTACCCTTTTTAGATACTTCATTTATCTTATCACATTCAGGATCTATCTTATAATAGGGATGATAATCACCTATCCATCTTACAAATTCAAGATTTTTTATTTCATCAATTTTTTCCGGGTCTATTTTCACAAGGTATGCATATTCAGGAATGTATGAATAAACCTTAACCCCCTTTTCTTTTAATAAATTTTTCCATTCCCTTTTTATTGGTCCTGAAAGCTGTAAGAAGAATACATCGTTATCATCCCTCGCTTTTAATTCTTCTGGAATATCTGGAACACCTTTTAATGGGTCAAACCTGATTTTATTAAGTGAAATTGGAAAGGCAGAGAGAAAACTTATAGAGAGGAGAACCACTACCATTATTTTTATTTTACACATAACACATCTCCTTTTATTCCTTTATAAATTTATCTCTAAACTCCTTATCCTCTCCTTTTATTTTTATAAAATATACTCCTTCCTTAAAATTTCTTAAAGGAATTTTCAAATTCTCTTTTGCAATCACATCCTTTGCTTTTAAAAGATTTCTTCCTGTAACATCAAAAATATAAACACTTATTTTACCCTTTATTCCTTTTATATAAAGGAAATCATGAGAGAAAGTTTCAATAATAGGTCTTGTTTTCTTAAAAGACACATCTTTTTCGTAAATATTCACTCCAAACCATGCAAGTATCTTTGCCATTAACTCTTCCCTTGTTGTATGACCTGCCCATGTATTATCTATTGCTTCAAAAGGAAAAGCAAAATAAAGGGTTTTATAAATTCCTGAATCAAATCTTACAGCACAGGGACGATAATTCGCTGTTCCTGCTGAATTTGTATAATAAAGAGAAGTATCTGCACCAGGGAGTGCTTTTATTCTATCAACATGGATTGCATTACCAGCACCATCTCCACCTGCTGTTATTCTAAAATGCACACCATCACCTATAGGATCCCCTTGATACCCCTTTACCCATCTATTAATTACATTGCTTTGAATAAGCTCTGCCTTTAAAGTATTTGTTATAAAACTTTGGGCATTAGGGTCTTCTGCAAGAAACTGTGAAGAGATAAAGAATTTCCCTCCACCCTGCAGGTAACTCGTAATTGAATCTATCTCCTCATTTGATAAAACTTCTGTTGAATCATTTCCTGTAAACCATATAAATAGATTTCTTGGATGAGCATGGAAACTATGTAACCCCTCTTTATCAACTATCCATATCTCAAAAACAACACCGAGATGGATAAGGGTTGAATCATAAAAATCTCTAAAGAATTTTTTATTTGCATCATCAACAACAACAATTCCTGGATAGCCTATTAAAATTCTCAATGTATCAAAAGGTTTCTCTGTTTGTGGATTTGAACTTATATTTATATAGAAATATGAAAATCTTATATTTCCAGAAACCGAAAACTCAAAATAATCTGTTGGTATAATTGAATCCCCATTATTTAAAAGAGGAACTTGTATTGTATTATCTGAAAAGGAAATATCAGGGTCATTTGTTGAAACGGTTATTGTAATATTAGTTGCATTCTTCCAGTATTTCTCATTGTAAAGTTTTAAATACATCTTAACAACTTCACCCGGCTCAGGTCTTCCATCACCATCAAAATAAAAATCCTTAACAATTATGTTTGAATAGATTGTCTGGGCAAGTGCCCTATAAAGATTTACCCTTCCCCATCCTAAAAGACCAGCATAACCGGGATTTAATGAATCTATATTATCACAGGAACGCATTATTGCAGAATCAACTTTAAAGGATGTCCATGAAGGATAAAGTGATTTTATCATTGAAGCAATCCCGCACACAATTGGTGAAGACATTGATGTGCCAGAAAAAGAGGCATATTGATTATTAGGAACTGTACTTAAAATATATTCACCTGGTGCACATACATCTATCCATGTTCCATAATTTGACCAAATTGTTTTTATATCAGCTTGATTTGTTGCTGCAACCGCAATAACATTTGGATAATTTGCTGGATAAAGGGGTGTTGTAACATTATCATTTCCTGCTGCTGCACAGACAACAACATTCTTTGTATCGTGTGCCCATATTATCGCATTCCTTTCAGGAGCATATTGACCATAACCACCATAGGAATGATTTGTGGAAACTGCACCTTTATTCCCTGCATAGTATATAGCATTAACAGATGCTGAAAGATAAATATACTGGCCATCTCCACATTTAAATGCCATCCCTTTTGGCTTCCATCCAACACCTGCAATACCTATTGCATTATCTGTCGCCGCAACTGCAATACCAAAAACATGGGTTCCATGGTCATTACCAGGTTCTGTTGGAGAAGGGTCCCAACCTTGGTCTGGATAGAAACGATAACCTATTATGTCATCAACATATCCATTCCCATCATCATCTATTCCATTTAAATCACCAGGATAATCAAATTTCCCATTTCCATTCAAATCTTCTCCTGGATTTACCCACAATTTATCATAAATATCTTCATGATCCCAATCAACTCCTGAATCAATAGGCCCAACTACAATTGTTGAATCTCCCTTTGTTATATCCCATCCTTTTGGTGCTTTTATCTTTGGAAGATGCCACTGCTGCGGATAAAGTGGGTCATTTGGTGTTATAAGAAGTTTTCTTGCTACATCAGGACATGCATCTTCAATACCTTTTATATTTTTAAATATATCTGAAAGTTCTATTGCATCTATTTCATTATCAAATATGAGAAGATAATATCTGTCAAGACCATAAGCCTTTGCATCATCTGTAATTTTACCATATAAAAGCCTTTTTATCTCTTTTAAACCAAAATCCTTTGCAATCTTATCAATCTCAGGAATACCGAATTCTTTACCATAAAGGGTCAATGCAGAGCCATTATCCCATGCTTCTTTTAAGCTTTCCAATGCAACTTGATTATACTCTTGTGAGAGTTTTATTATCAGATGATTTGGGTGATACTTTATATTTCCCCATATACATATCATTATAATGAATTTCATAAACACCTCCTTTTAAATTTTAAACAATAATTATAAAGAATATAACTAAAAAAGTCAACTTACTTGACAAAAAAATTTATTTTGATGTATAATTTAGTGCTTTTATTTTTTTAATATAAACTCTAAAAGGAGGTGTTATATGGTAAGATGGTTGGTAAGTATGGTAATGGTAGGGAGCCTCGCGGCTCTTACTCCTGTAAGGGCACCAATAGATGATAACTATTCGCAGAATGCGCCAGGACTGCCACCTGCTGGAAGAATAGACTCGGATATACTCACAGAGGCATTTATTAATTACAACTCAAACAGGGATTATCAAACAAACGGAGTTACTGCAACAATGCTATGGGCAATCTTTGATGACCCAATCAAAGGTGTATATGCAACAATGATGTTTCAGAACCCACCAGGAGTTACAGGAAGACATCAGCTCTGGAATTTCTTTGATATGAATACTGACCAGTGGGTAAAAAAACCAGATACTCCTTATTTAGCAGTTGATAGAGGTGGATATGGAAATATGGCAGTAATATACACTCAGCCATATCAATATCATCCAGCATTCACTGCTCATATGGATGCGTACACTTACAGAGGTGATGTATGGTGGCCTGATATTCCATTTGATCCGAGAAACTTCTCAGGACAATATGTATGGGTAGAGGGAAGCCACACGAATGAGGTATGGCCACATATAGGATTTACTCAAAGTGGATATTTACACAAGATAGCTTCTGATTATTCCGGTGCCATAGTTGGCACTCCATACGCAACAATATACAACAGAATTCCTGATTTAGCAAATCCTGCCTGGGATGGATGGGTTGGTCTTGAAAACGAAGGGGATGGACCATGGTATGGATTCTACGCTGACCCATATGGGAAAACGGTTGTTGTAACATACTATAGTGGAACTAATAATCATATAAAAATGCTTATTGATACAATGGAAGGGGAGATGTTCTATGCAGGAAGTCCAATAACTATTGATATTTCACAGGAATTATACAATGCAGGATATACCGATTACTATCTTGGATTTGTTGGTGATGGAAACCCATTTGTTGATAAGGATGGAAACATACATCTTATAACATTTGGATGCGATGGACAAACAGTTTTGACAAGAATATACCATTTCTTCTATAATCCAACAACAGGTGATAAGGCAATTCATCCAATAAAAACATTGACAGATGTTTATTATGCAGTAGGAATTAATACACTTCTTGCAGGAAGAAGCCAGATTGGACAGGAAAGAGGGAAAGGAACACTCTATGCAATATGGGAAGAGTTTATTCAACAGTCTGGTAGATTTGTTTTAAGTTCAACAAATGATACATTCCCTCCAACAAGGATAGTTTTTGCAACTTCAACTGATAATGGAGCAACATGGACAGAACAAGTTCTTTTAGTAAGTGATTCAGTTCCTGGAAGTGATAATAATGACTGGTTAAGATTCCCTGTAATTTCACCTGTTATCGGTCATAGTGGAAATCTTGATTTAGTTTACTGGGGAGTTTACTTTGATGATGACCCTGGATTTGCCTGGCAAGGACAGGGAGGAAATTCAACAGTTAAAATGCTTGTTGGAAGAAAAGAGGTTGGAATAAAGGAATCTATAAGTTTAAAATACAGGAATACAAAAATCTCCTATAATGGAAGAAATATAAGTTTTGAAATTCCATATAAAACATCTTTGAACTTAAGGATTTTTGATTTATCAGGAAGGGAAATTTCAAGAATATTTAAAGGAAATATAGAAGGAAAATCCAATTTAAAACTTGATAAATTTTCTTCTGGAGTCTATTTCATAAATCTCAAAACAGAAAAAGAAAATCTCACTCAAAAAATCATAGTGAAATAAAAAATAAGGGGGGCATTGTGCCCCCCTTTAATTTTATCCTCCTATGTATTCTTTTATTTTTTCAAGAATATAGGGTTTTGCGTCAGGGTCAAATGGGTCAGGTGGTGCGCTCCAAGCAGGGTCTAATTCCTTAAGAACTTTAACACAGAAACCCATAAAGTTTTTCTTGTAAGCGGAGTATGCTAAGAGACCAAGCATCTTTTTATAATTTGTGTAAGGATAGTATGGGAATTTTAAAGTTGAATCACATTCATGCCTTATAACATTTCCTGCAACAAATGCACCTAAATAGTCCTCTTTCATAAAATAACTTGCAAGAAGTCCGGCATAGGAAAGATAAACTTTTTCAGGAATAGTAATAGAAGGGGATTCAAGGTAATAATAATTTACAAACATGGTATCCTGAATGGTGTCATTTGTTTTTGGGAATGCGTTATCAAAGAAATATATGTATTCATCACTTATATCATAGTAAGAAGGTTCAACATACTTTTTTCCCTTTTTAACTTTAACAGATGAATAGGAAAGCAAAGGTGAAGAAGGGGTAACTTTCTTTGGTTTTATATGCCATTTAGCAAGTGTATCAACAATAGTATCAATTCCCCAATAAGAAGTTTCTGATTCTGCAATTATCTCATTGAAAAATGGAACATCAGGTTTCCCAAAATTTAATTCCATTGCCCATAAAATTATTCCAAAGCTATACGCTGAAATTGCATCATCAACCTTTGAAAGCTGGGTTGCTGCCCATCCCTTTCCATAATATGCTTCCTCATTATAAGCATCAAGAACTATTGCGGTATCAAAAAGAGAATAGGCATATCCAAAATTTCCCTTTTTATATTCTTCCCATCCTTTATTAACATACTCCTCTGAAGGTGGAATTGGCTGTGGTGGCTTATTCTTTTCCACTCCACAGGCAATGAAAAGTAATACAGTAAAAATTGCGCATTTTTTCATCTTAGCCTCCTTTAAAAAATCACAATTTTAAATTTCTTTGAAAATCTTTCTTTTGAAATTGCATTAACTTCAAGGAAGTAAATTCCCTTTGAAATCCCTTTTGTATCAATATTAAATTTGTGTATTCCTGAATTTAACTCTAATTGATTTTCATTTATCTTTCTTCCAAGGGCATCATATAAACCTATTTTTATATGAGAAGAATAAGGGATTGAGAATGTGAATAAAATATGAGAGTTTGAAGAAAAGAGGTTTGAATTTAACTTTACTTCAAACTTTTTAGGTAAGGAAATCGGCTTTCCACTCGTTATAAGGAAAATTCCAAGGGCATCAGTATAGATATAAATGTAATTACCGTCCTTGTATGTCCTGTATTCCACGATCTTTCCATTTTCAATTTTAAATACTGAAAGGTCTTGATTATTAGAAACAAGGAATTTTATCTTAACAGGTTGTGAAAATCTCATACCTGCGTGGCCAATTGAATATGCATAGGATGAAGGAAGAACTTCTGAGTAATCCTTTGGAAGCCTTGTTGCAGCAACAACTCCATTAAATCCTGAATTTTCAGGAATTTCAAGGATTACATTATCATTCAGAAAGGAGTATACTCCACCGCCTTGAAGCTTTTTAACACTTATCGTATCATAATAAAGCTGGAATTTATTACCTGTTATATCCTGAGCATAGGAATAAACGAGGATGTCACCTTCTATCTCAGAAGAAAGGGTTTGAGAGGCTGTATAAATTGCAACCGAGTCTCCTATTTCAGAGCGTTTAAGGTCAAAAGTAATAGAAGGTAACTTCTTATCAAATGGTCTTAAAATGCAAAATGGGAAAACAAGGGAACTTGCATCACCATAGATTAAATCAGTTTTCTTTGCTATCACATAAAAATCAATAGCATTTGTAAAAACTGGGTTCTGAATTATATATTTTTTGTAGATAGAAGGTGGGGTTATATCATGAGAATAGGCAAAATATCCATCAACTCCATATGTATTCATGATTGCGTAATAATAATTTCCTGGTGGCAAAAGGGAACTCAATGTATTCTTTGCCCTTTTTATAATTAGAATTGTATCGTTTAAGTATTCCTTTAGTGTATCAAAAGGAATCTTTCTAACAAGTTTATTATCAAGATCAATAAGATATACTCTAAATCCGTAGTTTTGGTCTCCAAAGTTATCCTTGAAATCAAGGTTGTAATAAAGGCTTTCAGCAGCACTTTTTCTTAAATACCTTGGGGATAGAGGATTGAGAATATCAGTGCTCGTAGTTGCGGTGAATTCATTTGAGAATGTGAGCGGATTTGAATAGTTAAATATGCTATCAACAGTTTGATAGTAATAACCGATTTCTGGATAATTATCAAGAAGGTTTGAAAGGAACCATGATTCAATGAAATCATTAAAAGATGAGTTTATCTTCGTAAGGTAATATTCAAACAGGGTTTTACCATCCCTTTCTTTATCTCTCATCATAACCTTGAATATAAAACTATCAGCCTTTGATGTATCCTGGAAATATGAAGTCAGTTTTTCTCTTAAATACAAAAATAGATAAGCCATCCTTTCCCTATCAACTTCCCTTGAAACTGGTGGTCTGAGCCAGTTCCTTGTATAGTCAAATACAGAAAAACCAATTCTCCTGGGAGATTTCGCCCAACCCCTTCCTGGAGTAATGCCAATATTATTTGTTCCATTAAATATGTTAAAACCGGCAAGATGAAGCGCAAGCATTGAAAATCCACATCTTATCGGTTTTGATTCTGTATGCTCTATTGACCAATGGGCATATTCACCAAAAAGATAAGCAAGATATTTTGCAAGAACATCTTTCCTGATTTCACCATTTTTATAATCTTTATAAAGAATGGTTGTATCATAACTTATATTTAAAACAAAAATTTCTTTTAAACTTGCTGTGGTATCCTGAGGATCAAGATCCCTTTCATCAAAATAACCATAAAGGGGTTTTGCAATGTTTAATGTACTATCACCAGAAACTTCAAGGGGATAGAGAATTATATGGATAGCAGAATCGGCATTCATATCCCATAACTCTTCATACTTTACCTTCATAGCATCCCTTATTTTATTAAAGATATTCCCATTTGTATATTCTTCCATCACATACTTTACCTGTTCCACCTCATAATCAGCAATAAACTTTTTAATTCCCCTGCTTTTGTTTTCCCATTTATTCTCTGAGAGATTAAAAACCCATATACCTTGAGAATTACCGAGGAAGAGTTTATTTTTAACCTGGTCATAATAAATTGCTTTGCAATCTAAAGAAGCATAATTTTTAAGATATTCAAAACCATTATTTATATTTTCCCAAACTGAATTTGGTGAAGTTGCTCTCCATACACCATTTCCTGAAGAAGTAACCCAGTAATAGTTATATGCATATTCTATATCATATAAATTATTTTCCTGAAGCACAGAATGCCATGTTCCATCATTATAGAAAAGACCATTTTCTGTAAGAACAAAGAGGATATTATTTATATACTTTATTTCATTTACAGGAGATGTAACTTGTGAAATTGTGTCCCATGAAGAGCCTGTCCAATGCCATAATTTTTCTCCACCTGCATATATTGATTTATCAACAGGGTCAACTGCTAATGCATTAACTTTTTTATTAAGGTTTCCAACAGGAATAACATCTGCAAGTGAATCGGGATATTGAACCGTGTTTTTTCTTACCCTTAATTTATAAACACCGTTTGAAGTTCCTCCATATAAAATCTCTATTCCACCTGCAGAGGTTATCGGACCTGTGCTATCAGGATGATAAATGATGGAATAAACTGGTTCACCTATAAATGCTATTTTTCCAAAATTACCTGTAGGTGGGACATTCTGTCTTTGTGAATAAACTCCCTTATCAGTTGCAAAATAAATAACTGACCAGTTTCCAACCTGGGTGGAAGGTCTTGGATTTGTCAGAATGCGGTATATATTTTTTACACCTGCCTCTCCAAGTCCCTGTTTCTGCTGTACCCAATATTCACCTGTATATCCTTTTTCTTTTGATAAAAAGCAGAAATCAGAATCACTTGTTGCAACAAAATAAGCAAAACTGTCAGGATAGGCTATATTTATCCAGTTTCTCCTTACTATGTCATTTATATTTATCTTTTCTCTTGGTGTAACCACTGTGAAATTTTCACCAGCATACCTTACAATTCCCTTTGTTTTTACATCCCTGTAAAGAATGAGCATGAACCTGTTTAGCCAGAAATCAACAGAATCACCTATATGAGGTCTTGCCGCACTTATAATTCCTATAAGTCCTGTTAAAATCAAAACTATCCTTTTCACTTTACCCCCCATTTTAAAAATTAAAAGATAGCCCTACCCTGTGGATATCGGGTAAGGCACCAAAATCTGAAAATGAATAATCAAGAACTGTTTTTTTTGCAAGGGAAAGCCCGAATCCAAAGGCAAGTCCTCCTTCATCCTTATTTATTGTATATCCTCCCCTTAAAAATAGCATATTCATATAACAAATTTCTGTCCCAAAGGAAAAAGTTTCAACATTGTCATTTGGATGTCTTCCTTCAAAGGAAAGTGTCCATTTTAAATATTCTGTTTCAAAAATTTCTCCTGCAATCCCTATTCTGAAAATTATGGGAAGTGGATAATCAATATATTCCTTTTCAAAATCCTCTTTCATCGTATATTTAATATATTTTCCTGAAGGTTTTAAATTTGGACCAAGATTTTGGAGTGACATTGCCACCCTTAAAGAGTTCCAGCCTGTCCAGAAAAGTGTGCCTGCATCTATCGCAAAGGAATAACAGGAAGTAACATCTGCATAATCTTCATATATCCCTTTTATGTTTATACCAAAAGAAAATAGTTTTGTAAACTTCTGGGAATAAGTTAAACCTGCCTGAAGAGCACTATAATTTACTTTTCTTCCTGTAAGATAGGGTCCTTTGGTTTCATCAACATATGCTTCTTCAAAATTTGGACTATAAAGATAACTCGCAAAAATCCCTATTTTACCATAACCCATATAATCCTGAACATAGGAAAGGGAACCAAGATAATTTTCTGCAATATAATGGGTATAGGAAAACCCAAAAGATTTTGGAAATTTTATTTCTGCCAATCCTGCTGGATTCCAGAAAACAGATGAAGGTTCACCAAAAAGCGCAGTATATGCCTCTGAAAGTCCTGCTCCTCTTACGTTTACAGGAATTGATAAGAATTTTGCACCTGCAAATCCGACTTTCTTTTGAGCATTTAAAGGAAAAGATATAACCAATGTAAGGAGTATAGCAAATATTTTTTTCATCTTCACCTCCTTATCTTAAAATCATAAATTTACCAATCTTATAATTTCCTTTTTCATCTTCAACCTTGTAAATATATACTCCGCTAACTACTTTAAGTCCTTTTTCATTCAAAAGATTCCATTCAATTCCACCCTCACCTTGCGTATTCAGAAGAGAAATAACTTTATCTCCTGAAAGACTATAGATTGTTATCCTTGCCCTTTTTGGAACATTTAAAAACATTATCTTATCACCTACTTCTGTTGCTCTAAGCCATGGAGCAGAACCCCTGTAAGGATTTGGTGCTACATAAACATCTTGGACAGACCTGCCTAGCGCGCCTTTTAACATAATTGATAATGGATTACCCTGAGCATCTTTTAGATAATTTGTGCATGCACTCTCAAGACTATCCTCATCATATGCAGTAACAGCATAATAAAGAGGAAAACCCGGTAATGCGGTTGTATCAGTATATGTTCTTACCACACCATTCTCAAAAGGAAGTGTAACAATCAATTTCCAGCCTCTTGGCTCATGTAATGCCCTATAAATCTTGTATCCCCTTGTATCCACAACACCTTTTAGAGGGTCAGGGGTCCTCTCTGCAATGTCATCCCATACAAGTTTTATTCCTTCTGGTGTTGCTGTATAATTCAAATGCGGAGATGTTGGTGGAACAGGAACATAGAAATGTATATCCTCCAGAGGATTTGAAGGATGTGCAGGATCTGAATTTTTTGAACCACCATAATAAACATAAAGCGCCTTTTCATATGTCTGAGCAGCACCCATAAGCCATCCTCTTCCCCAGTATTCATCAAGACCACCATAAAGTCCTTCGCCATCTCCTGCAACCCATACAAAATGGAGTGTTTCCTTATCAGAAAATGTGAAAGGCCCTACTGTATTTAAAAATCTATAATCAAATTCAGCAGCACCAAGATCATAAGGATGAGGAGCATATCTATAATTCTGTGTTGCTGGATGTGTTCCCCTTTGATAATTATAAACCTGTTCATCGGTTGCAGGGTCTGATTCCCAGTTCCACCACTGGTGTGACCATGGCCTTGTTATTCTGAATGTACCAGATCCTATTGAATCAGAAGGCGCAGGTGGGGTATAAAGCCATCCACCAAAACAATATCCTGCAACTGCACCATCTTCACCTGTATCATCTCCTGGTGTTCCTGGATTATCAGAGTCATATATATAAGAAATACCCCTTGGAATTAAATAAACATAAAGTGTTTCTCCTTTCCATGGAATATACATCCTTACAGCAGAAGAAGTATCAATGATTATCTCTCCTTCTTCATCTCCCCATACAAGATAATGGTCATTTATTCCATCAGAACCTTCATAGAAAGAATCAGGAGTTATTGTTAGTTTATCAATTGGATCTTTTATAACAAATTTTGGATTGTTCCATTCACCCTTTGTCCATCCATCAAATCCAACAAGGTCATCAATGTGTGGGTCTGACTGGTCAGCACCACCAACATCACAGTCATACCACTGGGATATATAAACAGAGTCAAGTGTCTCACCAACATTTGGTATATCACACTGGTCTTTATTCCATACAACCTTCATCCAGTAAATTATGAAATCGTTATAGGGCTCATGAGGCCATTGCATTGCCCTTACAATGAATACAAGACCTGTTCTTCTTCCTGCTCCATTCCTTGTATTTGTCAAACTATCATGCCATACAACAACAATATCATGAGGAGAATAACCAGGACCTTCAAAGAGAACGGGACCTATCCCCCATTCGCCATCAGGATAATTGTGCATTGTAACATAAGGGGTTCCTCCTTCCTTACAACCAACTGTAAAATATGAGAGCCAGAGATAATAATTGTTTACTGCTGCTCCACCTGGCCATGAAAGTCCATAAAGACCAGCATTTGCTTCTCCTCCAAGACTTCCATAATTTGTTATGTAATTCCAAGCTTCTCCATCTGTTTGGTTTATGATTTTTTTCGCAGCGAGAATATTTACAGGAAAAGTCTCTTTGTTCTTTGCAGGTAAAAGAGTTACTCCCAGTATTATAAAAATTAACATATTCTTCATTCTTCACCTCCTTTTAAAGTCCTTTAAATCTTGCCTCAATACCTATTCTTGCCCTTCTTCTTGGAGACCATACAGTAGGATTTCTTTCTTCACCCTCTGGATTATTGAAATATTCATACCATTCTACATTTGCAAATCCCTGAAGGTCTTTTCTATTGAATAAATTCCATATATCCATAAATAAAGTTAAATAAAGATTCTTTATTGATATTCCCTTTGCAATCCTTAAATCTGTATTCTGATAACTTGGAAGTCTCTTTGCATTTATATTTTCCACTGCTTCACTTATTGTTCTTATAGGAGGAGTATATGGAAATCCACTTCCATAATTATGCACAATGCTAACATTTATGTCATCAAAACCCTTTATGCCGAATAAAGGATTCCCCTTTGGAATATTATATGATACTGCAACTGTTACCTTATGTCTCTGGTCCCACTCAAGTGGTGATTCATGAGGTGGAATTGGATATCCTCTCCATGCCCATTCATAAGCCTGACGAGGAGATGAGAATGAACCCCTTGAAACCTGAAATGTATAGGCTACTGAAGCACTTAGATTTGGAAGGAATGGTCCACCTGGTCTTTTTGAGAATTCAAATTCTATTCCCCTTGAAGAACCATAATCTTCATTTACATAAGTAGAATAATTTTCTCCTGTAAGACCTATTGGAAACATCTTGAGTCTTGACCATGAAAATATGTCTTTATAAAATGCAGTTATATCAACAATTATATTTTCTGTAAATCCATGGGTAACACCAAATTCATAAGAAATGTTCTTTTCTGGCTCAATATCAGGGTTTCCAATAACAGGAAATGCACCAGAAAATACATAAGAAGTTAATAATTGGTTAAATGGCGGTATCTGATAATAATGGCCATATGTAAAGTGGAGAACATCTCTTTCTGTTATTGGGTGAGAAATACCAAGCCTTGGTGATACATACCATTTTTTCTCTGTCTTTTTTGCATCCTTTAAAAGCCTTATTCTTTCAGAAAGCCATAAATCGTCATAGGTAAATGGCTCATCAGGATTTGAGAATACATATCCTTCAGGTGAATAATAATCAAGTCTGAAACCAACTTTTGCAACCATCCCTTCAATCTCTATTTTATCTCTTATATACGCTGCAAACTCCCAGGGATAAGATGGATGCTTATCAAACCAATCAATAAAATTGTAAGGGTCATTTGGTCTCCTTGTAAGCTCTGGATTAACAAGTGTCATATAAATGTTTCCTCCTGACGCATAATCAACTGCATACCTTTTTGTTCCAATTCTCTTGAACTCTGAACCAAAAAGAATTTCATGATTTCTTCCTACCTGTGATTTCATATCCCATTTAAGCGTATACAGTCTTGAAGCACCTATATAATGCTGAACTCTTGGATATGTCCATGGAGTTGGAAGATACTGGTTACCTATTAATAGAGTATCAAATATAGGTGGGTCTGTTGAATAATTTGGAATCAATGCAAAAGTATCCCTGTTAGTTCTCTGTCCCCATCCCCATCTATTGTATTTATAAATATGAACTTCTCCATAAACAGTATCAACCTTCCCTATTCTTGGATCAGTAATTGGTGTATCAGAAACTACCGGTTTAAATAATTTATAATAAACATACTTGGTATCAGGCTTTGTTGGATCAACCCAGTACCTATCCCTTGGCCACCAGTAAGGACCTGAACCTATTGTTGGATAAATTGTTTGCATTTCATATTCCCACCAGTAGAAAGGAAGTTCAACATAACCCTTATCTCTATAATATTTTACAAGGGATGGATCATATCTTGAATTATTTTTCCATACAGAATCAGGGGTTATTTCAACCCATCTTTCTTTTATAGAATCAATCCTTCCACCTGTTCTGAATGTATCCATTTTTAAAGCCTGGAAATATGTCAAATCAACTTCTACAAATCCATCAAGATCCCTATCTGAAAAATCATCAACTCCATCATCATCAACATCTTCTTTCACGCTATTGTCAAAGAACCTATCATAATAACCAGCTCTGAATTCCATAAAGGTTCTTCCAAAAAGAAAGTCAAAACCGCCAATGAGTTGAAGGTGTCTATCATAAAAATTCCATAGATTTTCAAGAGCGAGTCTCCAATCTGGCTGATATCCTCTACCTCCTTGATAATCTACATAATATCTATAAAATCCACTTGTAAATAGTTTGAAAATTTTTGTTATGGGCACAGAAACTTTCCATTGATATGATTCACCCCAGTTTTGTTTCTCCTCATAACTATAAATCGGAAAATCTTCGTAAGTATAATATCTTTCACCTGAAGCAAAGAATTTTGCACCTTCTCTCCACATCGGGAAAAGAGGACCACCCAAGGAAAATTCATATCTTCTCTCTTTATTTTTATATCTTCCATGAATACTCCTTAAATTTCTATTTCTCCCGAGTAAATAATCCTGGTATGGGTCACCCTGCTGGCAATCTAAAAAATTGAAAATATCAGAACCAAGGAAAGAAAGGTCCCTTGTAGAGAATCTAAATTGTGCATCATATTTATCAGTTCCTTCTCTTGTTATTATTGATATTGCTCCTGATGAAACTGTTCCCTGATCAACATCAAAACCACCTCTATCAACAGCAGCCTCTTCAAGTGCTAAAAGTGGGACACCGGATTGTGTGTAGTTAGAATAAGGGTCTCTTATCTCCACACCGTCAACAACATAAACAACTTCATCAGGTCTTCCACCTCTTACATAAATAGTTCCTCCTCTAATTGTAACTCCTGATGAATAGGAGACTGCCTGCTGAACCTGTGTAACAGGAAGAGATTGAATTTGTTCTGATTTTATCATTGTTCTTGATTCTGTTTTATCCTTTCTTATCACAATTTCTCTTGCTGTAATTTCCTGGACTGGTAAAATAATTTCAGTTGGTTTTAATGGGAAGTTTACTTCAATTGTTCTATCAGCAAATACTTTAACATTTTCAATTCTTAAAGCCTGGTAACCAGCATAGGATGCAGAAAGTGTGTATTCACCTGGTGGAACATTTAAGAATACATAATAGCCATCAATATCTGTAATTGCTATCATAGTGGTTCCTTCAATTTTTACTGCTGCCTGCGGAAGTCCTTCACCCGTTTGAGAATCAGTCACCCTACCTGTTATCTTCCCGTATAGCCCACCATAAAGGTGAGCATTCATCCCGAGGAGCACCAAAACTAGCCCCGGGATGCTTATTTTCTTCCACACCATTTTATACCTCCTATTATTTTTCTAATTTAAAACGATAGGGTTGAATAATTCTTACCGTTACAGGTTGTCCCATTTGCTTTCCTGGTCTAAATATCCATTGCCTTACTGCTTCTAAAACTGGCTCATTTAAAATTTCATGAGCACTCTTTATTATCTCTGCATGCTTTACCTTCCCATCAGGACCTACAATCATCCTAACATAAACCATGCCTTCAATTTTTAATTGCCTTGCTATTTCAGGATAAACAGGGTCAACTTTTTTTATAAGAACAGGAGGTTCTTCAACTTCGTATTGTTCATAAACTTTCATCTCGGGTAAAACTGGTAAGTCACGCACTTCTGTAAATGTTGTTGTAGGTGCTATTTCAGCTTCCTCCTCCTCACCCTCTTCTACTGAAACTTCAACAGGTAAAATCGGTTTTGGAGGAGGTGGTGGCTCTTCAACCTTAATAATTTCTTCAGGAACCTGTTCAAGAATTGTTTCTTTTGATTCTTTTGGTAAATAAGGTTTTATTGAAAATTGTTTTATTGTAAGAAAAGCAATTATTGTAATTATTAATGATATAGAAAGGGAAACCTGAAAAATAACATCCTGTCTTTCTCTTATATCTTTCTTTCTCTTCATATTCATCCACCCCCTTTAAATTCTGTTGAAAATGTTATCCTTAAAGCCCTTGCTTCTCTTAACGCCTCCAAAATACTATCAACATAAACATATTTAACATCTCTATCAAACATAAGCATCACAATTAAATTTGGATCTTCTAAAATCCTCAATCTAAAATCATAGGATATTCTTTTTGGAGTAACCCTCTGGTCCATTACAAATATTTTTCCATCTTTTGTAAGCCATATATAAGAAAGATGCTTTCTTTTAAGTATTCTTTCTGTTGATTTTGCAGATGGTAAAATTATTTTTTGTCCTCTTTCTTTTCTAAAAACTGTTGTAAGCATAAAAAATATTATAAGTAAAAATGCAATATCTGCCATTGAAGCAGTTGGAATTATAACCTTTGGCTTTCCAATCCTTTTTATTTTCATATTTATTCCCCTTTTATTGATTGAAGTGCAACCTTATCAGCACCTGCTTGCAAAACTTCATCATATACTTCTATCATTTTCGCATAGGGAGTAAAAATATTTGTCTTTATAAGAACGATCAATTTAGGGTTCTCCTTGATTCTTTCCTTAACAATATTTTTGATTTGAGAAACAGGTGTTTCTGTTATTGCATCATCAACAAATATTCTCCCTTCTGGATTTATGGATATCCTCATCGTATTTTCAGTTTTTATTTTGATTATTTCAGTTGACTTTTCAGGTAAAACCATTTTAAGACCTTTTGCTCTGCTGAAAATAGTTGTAAGCATAAAGAAGATTATAAGGAGGAATGCAATATCAGCCATTGAAGCAGTTGGAATCTCGGGTTCCTCTATTTTTCTTCTCCTGAAATTGAATGGCATTTTTAAACCCTCTGTTTTTCAAGTAAATACTCAAGAAGCATATTTGCAGCTTCTTCCATATCGCGAGTATAAGCATTTATTCTTGAAGAAAAGAAAGCATGGGCAACAGCAACAGGTGCTGCTATTAAAAGACCTGTTGCAGTTGTGATCAATGCTTCTGATATCCCTGCTGCAACATATGTGGGCTCTACTTCTCCCATCTGGGCAACAGCATTGAATGCCTTTATCATTCCTGTAACGGTTCCAAGGAAACCTAAAATAGGAGCAATTGTACAGAAGGAACCCAAATATATCATTCCTCTATCTAAAAAGGCAAGTTCAGAAACAGATTTTTCAGCAATTGCCTCTTCTATAACTTCTCTTGATTTTCCTGCCTTTTCAAGCCCTGCAAGACATATCTTTGCTACAGAACTTGGATGTGAAGAACAAAATGAAATTCCTCCATCAACTCCTTCGTCTTCTATTATGTTTATTAATCTTTCAACAAACTTTTTTGGATTTGTTCTTATTTTAAAGAGAGTGTAAAGTCTTTCAATGATTATCGCGATTGATAAAATTGCAACAGCAAGAAGAAGCCACATTATTCCTCCGCCTTTTCTGAAAAGGTCAACAAGTGTCCATATAACACCCTGTCCTTCTCCTTGTGCAACAAGGTAATATAAAATACTTACCATTTTACCTCCTTAAAGTTTAAAAAAAATTTTGTCAATTATCTCAACCATGCAAAATAAATTATGGATGTTAAAAATACAAAAAAACCTGCAATTAAGAAAAGTGAATTTTCAAAAAAAGTGATTTTAAAAGATAAAAGCAAAAGATTGTAGAGGTTAAGTCCTGAGACTGCAAGAAGAGGATAGAGATAAAGCATCTTTATTCCATGGAAGACTGCGACAAGTAAAAACAAAATACCGGAAAAAATTGGTAAAAAGGAAAGAAAACGGGGTTTACCTATAAGTTGAAGGAGACGATTTAAAATTCTTGTATAATAAAACAAAACAAAAATGAAAAAAATTATAGAAATAAAAAATAAAGCTTCAGCCCTTATATCAAATCTCATCTTCCACCCCTTTTAACCACACTGTAAAACTGTAAAATTCCAAGAAATGTTAATATTCCTGAAGCAAGAAAAAATGAATAAGCAATAAAAGTTTGATTGATATTCATTTTAACCATTTGTTTGAATAAAGAAACATAAAGTGCAATAATTCCATAAACAAATATACCGGTAGGAGCAGTCATTATAAAGAACCATCTTGTTGGAACTTTTAAAACTATTTCAAATTTTCTTGCAATATTACCAAAGAGTAAAAAACCAATCCAGAGTAAAAAGATACCTCCAATTAAAAAATAATTTGAAAGTTTTATATAAAGAAGTTCTTCAGAATAATTTAAACCAAACATAGTATAAATTATAAACTATAAAAAAATAATTTGTCAAATAAATTTAATTCCATACCCCCCTTATTTCAAAAGAGCAAAAGTTGCATTTACCATCTTTTATTTTTATACTATATACATTAAACCCCCTTCTTTTTATAATCTCATTTTTACAGGAAGGACAATATGTGCTCTCCCATTTACTTAATTCTCCTCCATATATATTACCTATATAAACATATAATAATCCTGCTTCTTTACCTATTAGAGCAGATTTTAAAAGAGAATCAGAACTTGTATATTCTCTATCATACATTTTATAATCGGGATGAAAACGGGTTATATGCCAGGGAATATGGGGGGATACATCCTTTATAAAATTTGCAATATTTCTTATTTCTTCTTCTGAATCGTTAAACCGGGGAACGAGGAGTGTAACAATTTCCACCCATAACCCTTTTTGAGTTGCATATTTTATTGAATCTAAAACAGGTTTAAGTTTTGCTCCTAAAGTTTTATAATTTTTCTCATTAAAAGATTTCAAATCAACTTTATAAGCGTCTAAATAAGGCAAGATATAATCAATTGCTTCCTTTGAAAAATAGCCATTAGAAATAATAGCAGTTTTTAATCCTTTTTCTTTTGCCTTTTTAAATATTTCTTTTGCCCATTCTATTGTAATTGCAGGTTCATTATAAGATGAAGAAATAGAAGAGGAGTTATATTTTATTGCAAGTTCAACTATTTCGGAAGAAGAGAGCAAATAAGGTGTATAGCCTGCCCTTTTGTCTTTTAAAACCTGTGAAGAGAGCCAATTCTGACAGAAGGGACAATGAAAATTACATCCAAACATTCCAAAGGTCATTGTATTTGTGCCAGGTAAAAAGTGAAAAAGAGGTTTTTTCTCTACAGGGTCATTACCAAGCCCTGCTACATATCCATAAGGAACATATAATTTCCCGTCTTTATTAAATCTAACTTTACATATCCCCCTTTTATTTTCAAATATTACACAATAATGAGAACAGGCAAGACATCTTATCTTTTTATCTTTTAATTTTTCATAAAGTTCGCCCTCTTTTACATTTTCATCAATTATTTCCTCAAAAGTTTTAATCATTTTAAAATTATAATCAATACTTCTTGACTTTTTCAAATCTTTTTGTTTATAATTTAAACTATTTTTGGGCGATTAGCTCAGCTTTGGTGAGAGCGCCACGTTGACAACGTGGAGGTCGGAGGTTCAAATCCTCCATCGCCCATTTGAAAAATTGATTATGGAATTTTTAAAGGAAGTGAGTTTATTTAAGGGCTTAAAAAAAGAGGAATTAGAGGAAATTTATAAAAATTTAAAAGAAAAAGAATATGAAAGTGAAAGAATAATATTTGAGGAGGGCTCCCCTGGAAATGAACTCTATATAATTAAAGAGGGTAAAGTGGAAGTTAGACTTAAAAGAGGTGATCTTGTCCTTGTTCTTGCTGAACTTAAAAGAGGTGATTTTTTTGGTGAGTTCAGTCTTATTTCAGATGCGGAAAGGAGTGCAACCTGTATAGCAATACAAAATTCAAAAATATTTTCCCTTTCAAAAGAGGATTTCTGGAGGATAGCCCAAAAAAATGAAAGAATAGGCTTAATAATTCTAAAAAATCTTGCAGAGGAAATGGCGGAAAGGATTAGAGAAACAAACAAACATCTTGAAACCTATTTTTTGATAAATCAGGCAATCATTGACAATGAGCAATTTAGAAAACTTTATATTTCTGCAAAGAAAAAATTTTAAAATGGCCCCATCGTCTAGCCCGGTAAGGACATCGCTCTTTCAAGGCGAAAGCAGGGGTTCAAATCCCCTTGGGGCCATAAATTAATTTTTATCATGAAACTATTTATAGCAATAATTTATGCATTGCCAAATTTTTACAGTACATCAGGATATTTAAGGAACATGTCAGCACTTCCTGCAGGAAAAGGAAAACTCTCTTTCAATCTTTACACTTCTTATTTTTTTAAAAATTACAAAAATAGAGACACAGCTGTTTGGGAATTTGATTCTACAAGGCTTCCTGTTGAGGATAGAAGACATTATATAAGAGGAAAATTTGGAATAACCTATTCACCTTTTAACACATGGGAAATTGGAGCAAGAGGGGATTTTGAAGGAAAAGTAATAGAAAAAACAGATTTTGTGGGGCTTCAAAGAGCTGATTTGGGTCTTGCTGCTTACAGGGGGATCGATGCATTCACAAAGTTAGGAACAGCATTTTTTGAAGATACTGCCTCTGGTTTAAAAATTTCAGGAGGAATTTTATTTGGATGTTATTTCCCAAATAGAGGATACCAAACAAAAAGGGAAAAAGAATTTTCAGAAAAATATGGGTTTCCTTCTTTTATAAGAAGAAACCCTCAATTCCATATACAGGGTGCCTTTGATTTAAATATTCAAATACTTACACTTTCTTTAAATGGAGGCTTCTTTTATCTTAATAAACCAATTGAGAAAAAAGATACCATATTACCTTATGTAAGTTTTGATGATAACGGGAAAAAAATAATTGATACATTAAAATTTAAGGATACAAATGCTTTACCGTATGGCGTAGGTATAATTCTTTCTCTTGGGGATTATGTTGACTTAATTTTTGATTTTTCAGCTATATATTTAACAGAATGGAATGAAAATTTGATTTCTTTAACACCAGGAATTAGATTCAAGACTCCGGGAGGAGGGATTTTTGATTTTGCTGTTGATACAAGGATTAGAGAAATTCATGATACATTAAAATATCTTATTTCAACTGACTATCATTTGGGAGATTTTGCACCAGAGTGGAGATTTGTTTTTCAGATTTCAAATGTTGCAAGCCTTTTACCTCCTCCACCACCTCCACCACCTCCCCCACCTCCTATTGCTAAATCAAAAATAATTGGCAAAGTCACCGATGCTGAGACAGGTGAACCTCTTTCTGCTCAAATTTCCTTTCCAGGAACTGAATTGCCACCCGTAGCTTCTGACCCTCAAACAGGAATATATTCCATAGAACTTGAACCTGGAACATACAGGATTCATTGTGAAAAGGAAGGTTACAAATGGAAAGAAAGAGTTATAAGTTTAAAAGAAAAAGAAGAAATAATTGTTGATTTTGCATTAAATAAAAAACCGTTTGTTCTTATTACAGGAAAAGTTATTGATAACATAGATGAAAAACCAATAGGAGCAAATATTTCTATTCCAAATACAGAGTATAAGACGATAAGCGAGCCTTCCACTGGAATTTATAAATTCCAACTTCCACCCGGCTCTTATATACTCCATGTTGAAGCAGAAGGATATGTTCCTTGCGATGAACCAGTTATAATAAAAGAGGGGATGCCTTTGGTTAAGGACTTCAGACTTAAAAAACTTGCAAAAGTTGGAGAGAGGATAAGATTACAAAATATTTATTTTGATACAGGAAAAGCAACAATAAGACCGGAATCTTTCCCTATTTTGGACCAGGTTGCAGAATTTTTAAAGGCGAATCCAAAAGCAACTGTTGAGATACAGGGGCATACTGATTCTGTTGGTTCGGATAGTTATAACATGAGTCTTTCACAGGCAAGAGCAGAAGCAGTTAGAAGTTATTTAATAACAAGGCATGGAATAGATGCAGCAAGATTAATTGCAAGGGGATATGGTGAAACAATGCCAATAGAACGAAACACTTCAAGAGAAGGAAGAGCACAAAATAGAAGAGTTGAATTCGTTATAATAAAAACAGAATAAGGTTAAATATCTACTTCTATTGGCTTTGATAGATAAAATCCCTGTGCGTATTTAACACCAAGAGAAAGAAGTGTCTCATATTCTTCCTTCTTTTCAACCCCTTCAGCAATAACAGGAGTATTAACACTTTTCCCGAAATTCAAAACCATTTCTAAAAGCCTTTGTTTTATCAAATCTTTATGCATATCTCTAACAAGTATCATATCATATTTAAGAAAATCGGGTTTAAGTTCAGCAAGGGTATGTAAAGAGGAGTACCCAACCCCTACATCATCAATTGATATTAAAAATCCCTCTTCTTTGAGGTAATTTATATTTTTAACAAGTGTTTTAAAATCAGTAATTGCATATCTTTCTGTTATTTCTATCACAATCTTATTCCTTTCATAATTCATTTCGTCAATAATTTTTATAAATTCCTGAATAAACTCATCTGCCTTCTCTTGAAGAATTTTTGAGGAAGTATTTAAAAACAAGTATCTTCCTTTTTTATTCAATTTTTTATAAGATAAAAGAGCTTTCCAGTGGCATATTGATTCAAGTTTCAAAAGTTCATCAAGGGCATCAGCCATGCTAAAGAGCATAAGGGGCTCCTCAATTTCTGTTCCTTTAGGACCCCTTGAAAGAGCCTCATAACCAAATATTTCGTTATTTTCAATATCATAGATTGGCTGGAATACTGTTTTAATCTCTCCTCTTTTAAGTGCACCTTTAAAAATTGCCCTCAACCTTATCTCGATCTTTCCTTCTTCCCTGATCCTTTCTATTTCCAGTTTTTCAAAAATTCTTATAATTTCCCTTTCTGCTCTTGTTACAGGATCATAGAGAAGTTCAATATACTTCAATTTACAGGAAACTGGCACACCCTTTAAAAGTATCTCCTCTACTTCTTCCTCTAACTTCTTCCCTTCTTTGAGAGAAGAAAATACAATTAAAAAGTGATCCCCTCTTGGTGCATTTATTAAAAGCAATGGATTTTCAAAAGGAGTAAATTTTTTAATCACTATATTTTTTAAAATTTCTGAAATTTTTAGTATCCACTCATCATACATTTCAAATCCATATTCACTTTCAATTTTTTCTCCCTCTAAAATTTTCACTGAAAAAATAGAGAGTTTTTTTTCGTTTTCAAGCCTCTCTTTTATCTCATTCAATGCAGATAAAAATGTGGGCAATTTTGTAACAGGATCCTGCATTACACTCTTAAAATAAGTATATTCATCAATTATTCTTTTAAATTCAATTGGGTCAAATCCCTTCATAAACCTCCTTTTATTAATCTTTCCATCCTTTCTTTTATTAAATTAAAATTAGCTGTTTTTTCTATAAAATCATCAGCACCTTCTTTTAAAATCTTAAAAAGAAATCCAGTGTCATGATAAGAAGAAATAATTACAACAGGTAAATTATGTAAAGATTTTGAAATTTTTATATAGTTTAAAATATTCATTCCTTCTTTTAAATTTTCATAAGAAATATCAATTAAAATAATATGAGGAGAAATTTTTTCAATTTCTTCCTTATCTTCAAAAAATATATGAAAAACTTTATATTCCTCTCCAAATTCAAAATACTCTTTAAATTTAAAAACAAAGTCCTTATCTTTTGAAAAAAGCACCACATTTTTCATAAGAGATTTATTTTAAAGAAAAACTGTTTGATTGTCAAATAAGAAATGGAATAAAATTAATAATAATGAAAAAAATAAAAATAAAATTAGAGGAAAAACTTATATATCCTCATCCTTATATTTTAAAATCAAAGATAATTGAAGGTGATGAAGGTATTAAAGATGGGGATGAAGTTCTTATAGTCAATGAAAAAAATAAAATAATAGGGACTGGATTTTATAACAGTTTAAGTTATAAAACTTTAAGAATTCATACATACGGAGAATTTAAAGAACTTGATTATGAAGAAATTAAAAGAAGAATTGAAAAAGCCTTTTTAAAGAGACTATATTATTTTGATAAAAATGAGAGTTTTAGAGTGGTATTCAGTGAAAGTGATTTTTTAACCGGACTTATAATAGATAAATTTTCTGATGGTTTTGTATTTCAGATAAATTCGCAAGGAATGGAAAGAAAAAGGGAATCAATAGTAAAAAGTTTAAAGGAGTTATTTAATCCTTTATTTATATATGAAAAAAGTGATGGGGCAGGAAGGAAAGAAGAAGGACTTATTGAAGTAAAAAAACTTCACTTCGGAAAATTAAAAAATCCTTATTTAATTTTTACAGAGGGCCTTTATTTTCTTATTGATATAGAAGAAGGGCAAAAAACTGGATTTTTTCTTGACCAAAAAATAAACAGATTAAAATTAAAAGAATATGCGAAAGGAAAAATATGTCTTGATCTATTCTCTTACATTGGTCCTTTTACATTACATTTTTTAAAAGAAGGTGCTGAAAGAGTATTTGTAGTGGAAATATCTAATAAGGCAATTTCCCTTTTAAAAGAAAATATAAGGATAAATAATCTACCTGAGAAAAAGGTTAAAATTATAGAGGGGGATGTTTTTGAAAAAATTGATGAAATAGAAAAATGGAAGATAAAATTTGACCTTATTGTAAATGACCCACCTTCTTTTACTCATAAAAAGAGAAAAAAAGAAAATGCTTTAAAGGCTTATAAAGAACTGCATTCGAAAATACTTGAAATTCTTAATAAAGGAGGGATATGTGCGACATTTTCATGCACACAATCTGTTGGATTAAACGATTTAATTGAAAATTTAATGAGTATTCAGAAAAATAAAGAATTTTTAATATATATAAAAGATTTTTTATTTCAAAGCCCGTGCCATCCTATAAGTCTTTATTTTCCTGAGAGTCTTTACCTTAAAGGGCTTGTTTTGATAAAAGAATAAATTATCGTTAAAATAAAAAACTTTAAAAGGGGAGAAAAATGGATTATGATGTAATAATAATAGGTGGTGGACCCAGTGGGTTAACTGCCGGGATTTATGCAGGAAGAGCAAATTTAAAAACTTTGATTCTTGAAAAAGAAGTTATAGGTGGACAGATTGCTCTAACAGAAAAAATTGAAGACTATCCAGGTTTTCCTGATGGGATAAGTGCTCAAGAACTTATAAAAAAATTTGAGGAACATGCGAAAAAATTTGGAGTAGAAATAATTTTTGAAGAGGCAAAGGAAATAACTCTTGATGGGAAATACAGGATAGTGAAAACACCTTATAATGAATACAAAAGTAAAACTATTATAGTGGCAACTGGAGCAAGGCACAAACTTTTAGATGTTCCAGGTGAAAAAGAATTCAGGGGAAAAGGGGTTTCATACTGTGCCATATGTGATGGTCCATTTTTTAAAGAAAAAGATATTATTGTTGTTGGTGGAGGGGATACAGCAATACTTGAAGCAATATATTTAACAAAATTTGCAAAAAAGGTGTATATTGTTCACAGGAGGGATAAACTCAGGGCAAGTCCAAAATATGTTGAAAGAGCAAGAGAAAATGAAAAAATAGAATTTCTATTTGAAAATGTTATAAAAGAAATATACGGAAAGAATAAAGTAGAGGGTGTAATTTTAAAGAATGTTAAAGGAGGGGAGGAAAAAAATCTTCCTGCTTCTGCTGTTTTTATTTTTATAGGATTTATACCAAATTCTGAAATTTTGAAAGGATTTGCGGAAATTGATGAAGATGGAGGAGTTTTAACAAACGAAAAAATGGAAACAAATACTCCTGGTATTTATGCAATTGGAGATGTTAGAAGTAAATCATTAAGACAGATTGTAACAGGTGCATCAGATGGTGCAACTGCTGCAATGGCAGCATATGAGTATATAGAGGAGAATTTCAGGTGAGAGAACTGGGTCTTTCTTCCCTGTTTTTTTCCTTTATTTTTGGGGTCCTTTCTTTTTTCTTTTATATTTACGGATTTTATAAAAAGGATAATAGATTTTTAAAAAGTGCTAAAAGGGCATTAATTTCTGAGAACTTTTTAATAATAATTTCTTCAATCTCTTTAATTTATCTACTCCTTACAAAGGATTATGAAATAGAATATGTAGCAAGTTATGTAAACAATACTTTAAATCTTCTCTATACTTTTTCAGCATTCTGGGCAGGGCTTGAAGGTTCACTCCTTTTCTGGTGCCTTATCCAGGGAATATATATACTTTTTTTATTTTATAAAAACAAAAGTGAAGAAATTGATGAGTATTCCTATTTTTTCTTAAATCTGATCCTCTTATTTTTTATTACATTAACATTTTTCTTTGCCAATCCCTTTAAAAAACTTGGATTTAAAATATCGGATGGAAATGGTCTGAACCCACTTTTAGAGAATTTCTGGATGCTTATACATCCTCCATTTTTATATTTAGGTTATATAGGTTTTTCAATACCATTTGCCTATACCCTTTCCTTTTTAATTTTAAAAAAAGAGAGTAAGCGTGTAAGGGAAAGAATAAGGAAATGGGGAATTTTTTCCTGGCTTTTACTTTCAATTGGAATATTTACAGGAGGAAAATGGGCTTATGTAGAACTTGGATGGGGAGGATACTGGGGATGGGATCCTGTTGAAAATGTTTCATTTTTGCCGTGGCTTGTGGCAACTGCCTTTTTACATACTGATATACTTGAAAAAAGGGAAAAAGTGTTAAAAAGATGGAATATTTTTTTGATATTTTTAACTTTTTCTCTTGTTATAACTGGCACTTATATAACAAGAAGTGGAATAATTTCTTCTGTTCATGCATTTTCTGAATCAAGAATAAGCCCACCATTTATCGTATTTTTAATCATAATAACTCTATTTTTCTTTTATTTATTTATAAAAAGATACGCATTTTTAAAGAGTGAAAATAAAATAGAAAACCTTATTACAAAAGAGGGAACTTTTTATCTGCTTTCTATAATTTTAATAATCATTACCACAATAATTTTTATAGGAACTTTTTATCCAGTATTATCTCAGATAGTTACTGGTGAAAAAATAAGTTTGGGCACAGAATTTTTTCAAAGTGCAACCCCTCCCTTTTTTATATTGATTTTATTTTTAATTGCAATATGTCCATATTTAGATGAAAAAAAATTTATTTTTAAATATTTTTTAAAAAAAACATATATTCAGATAATCCTTACAGGAATAAGTTTTTTAATATTATTTTTTTCAGGAATTAAAAAAATTTATCCATTACTCACCTATATACCTTCTTTATTCTTCATTTATTCTTTTTTTATAAATTTTTTCAAAGATTTAATTTATAAGAAAAACATCCTGAAATATTCACCCCATTTAATTCATCTTGGAATCATTATAACAGGAATAGGGATATGTATTTCAAACTCTTATAAAGTTAAAGAAGATTTATCTTTAAAGGAAGGAGAGAAAATAAAAATAGAAAATTTGCTTTTGGTTTATAAAGGAAGTGAATTCATCTCAAATCCTCATTATGAATCAGTATCTTCTAAAATTTATATAAAAGAAAATGGTAAATATCTTGGAATTTTAAAACCGGAAATGAGATTTTATAAAAAATGGAATGAACCATCATCTGAAATTGATATAATCCCGAGGATTCAAGGAGATATATATTTAGTTTTAAAAGGCTTTGATAAGGAAAAAGTTTATCTTGAGTTTCATTACAATCCCTTAATAAATTTTGTATGGAGTGGAATAATATTTATAATTATCGGGGGAATAATTTTGATTATAAAAAAATGACTGGATTTTTATCAGGAATAGTATTGTTTATATTTCTAATTTACTTTGTAATTGAACCTCTTTTAAGAAAAAAGTAGACTCAAAACATTCTTTAAGTTTATTTTTAACTTCCTGAGCATCTATTTTTTTACCGATTATTTTTCCCATTGATGTAACTTTTTTTTGAAGTCCGCATGGGAAAATATAATCAAAATATTTTAAATCTGTATTAACATTTAAGGCAAAACCATGAAAGGAAACAAATTTTTTAACTGCTATCCCTATTGAACATATTTTTTCATCATTTACCCATACACCTGGATTTTTATCATATCTTTCTCCATTTATTCCATATTCTTTGAGCATCATTATAACAGATTCTTCTATTTTATTTACAAACTTTTTTATTCCTATATCTACATAAAATATCAAATAACCAACAATTTGACCTGGACCATGATATGTAACATCTCCACCCCTTTCAACCCTTAATACCTTTATTCCCATCTCTTTCAAAAAAGAAGCGGGAACTTTAAAATTCTCTTCCTTTCCCATTTTTCCGAGTGTATATACATGAGAATGTTCAGTAAATATTATTATATCAGGAATCTCATTTTTTACCCTTTTTTCATGTAAAATTTTTTGAAGATTCCAGCATTCTTCATACTCTCCAAAACCGATGTCTAAAAAGATATAATCTCTCATATAATACTTTTTATTTTTTCATATATTATATTTGAAGAACCACTTAAAGAAAGAATTGCTCTTTTAGCATTCTTACCTATCTTTTTCCTTTCACCTTCATCAAAAATTAATCTCGTTAAAATTTCTTCAAATTCTTTTTCATTTCTTATTTTATATCCCCCTTTATTTTTTAAAAGAGCATCTGCAATTTCTTTAACATTTTCTATACTCTCTCCAAATATTACGGGGATGCCAAAGAATGCTGGCTCTGAAAGATTATGTCCACCATGGTTTTTAAATGTTCCACCAACAATTGCAATATCAGTTATTTTCCAAACATTTATGAGTTCTCCAAGTGTGTCAAGAATGAAAACTTTTTTACTGGGGAAAGGAACTTCACTCCTTTTTTCATATTCAATCCCCCTTTCTTTTAATTTTAATTCAACAAGATAGGTATTTATAAGATGTCTTGGTGCAATCACAATTTTTAAATCTTCCCTTTTATTTAAAATTTTTTGAGTTAAATTAATAACAGTGTCAATTTCGTCCCTTCTTATGCTTCCAAATGTTATTATAAAACCATTTTTATCCCATAAAGGTTGTGTTTCATAATCTATGTCGTATTTTAAATTTTTCAAAACTTTAATTTTTTTTGAAGGAACACCTAATAATTTGAAAAATCTTTCATATTCTTTACTCTGCAAAAACAGGGTTTCAAAATTTCTTAAATATTTTTTAATGTCTTTAAAAAGAAAATTATAAAAATAGAAACTTCTTTTTGAAATTTTACCATTCACAAGGAAGACCTTCTTTTTATTTTTGATACTTATATCAAGTAAATTGGGCCAGAATTCACTTTCCGCAATAATAATTGCTCTTGCATATTTTACTATTTTTTCAATCTCTTTTTTCTTATCAAAAGGGAAAAAGATAACAGGCGCTTTATCCTTAAATATTTTCTCTGCCCTTTTCTTTCCACCTTTTGTAAAAACACTTATAAGGCATTTATAATCCCTGCAAAACTTTTCAACAATAGGTTTTAAACTCATCACTTCCCCGATTGAGGATGCATGAAAATATAAATAATCTTTAAATGGAATTCCCTTTATTTTTCTTTCAGAAGGTAATAAAAAAAAGGATAAAAAAAAATTGTATAAAAATTTTATTATTCCCATTCTATTGTTGCGGGAGGCTTTGAGGTTATATCATAAACGACCCTGTTTATTCCCTTTATCTCACCCACTATTCTTCTTGCAATTCTATCAAGAATATGAAATGGAATCTTTGCAAAATCTGCTGTCATTCCATCAACTGATTCAACAATTCTAAGTACCAAAGAGTTCTCATAAGTTCTTTTATCACCCATAACACCCACCGATTTTACAGGCAAAAATACAGAGAAAGCCTGCCATAAATTATCATAAATTCCTTCTTTTTTAAGTTCTTCTTCAATTATTTTATCTGCCTTTTGAAGAATTCTTATCCTCTCTCTTTTCACTTCTCCAATAATCCTTACAGCAAGACCAGGACCCGGGAAAGGATGTTTTTTAATCACTTCAAGCGGTAAACCAAGTTTTTTCCCTATTTCCCTTACCTCATCTTTGAAAAGTTCTTTAAATGGTTCTATTAAAATAAAGGGATGTTTTTTTGGAAGTGCACCAACATTATGATGAGTTTTAATCTTTGAAGAAGGACCAACAAAAGAACGAGATTCTATAACATCGGGATATAAGGTTCCCTGAGCAAGATAGGCAATTTTTCCTTTAGGTTTTTTTATATTTAAAATTTTGAGTGCTTCTTTTATAAAAATATCCATAAAAAGTTTGCCTATAATCTTTCTTTTTGTCTCGGGATTTTTAACACCTTTTAGTTTATTTAAAAATTCATTCTGGGCTCTTACAATTCTCAAATTTTCAAATTCACAAAAAAGTTCCTTAACTTTTTCTTCCTCATCCCCTCTTAAAAGACCTGTATTCACAAAGATTAAATGGAGTTTCTCTTTAAAAATCGGATGTAAAAGAAAGGCAAGAACAGTTGAATCAACTCCACCAGAGAGGGCTAAAAAACAATCTTTATCTCTATACTTTTTTAATTCCTCCTGTGTGTTTTTAATAAAATCTTCAATAAACCACCCCTTTTTTGCTTTACATATCTTAAAAACAAAATTCTTTAATATATCCTTACCATGCTCTGTATGAAAAACTTCTGGATGAAATTGGAGTCCGTATATTTTTCTTTTCCTGTTTTCAATACTTGCATATAAACATGCTTCAGTTTCACCTGTTCTTATAAACCCTTCTGGAATTTCTGAAACGATATCGCCATGACTCATCCAGACTTTTAAAAAGGGAGTATTTATTCCATCAAAAAGTGGGCTTTTTCTTAAAATCCTGAATTTTGCAAATCCATATTCCCTTTTTTCTGATGCCTTTACTTTACCATTTAAAATATAAGAAATGAGTTGCAAACCATAACATATCCCAAGAACCGGTTTACCCAAATTAAATATACGGGGATTTATCCTTGGTGCATTTTTTTCATACACTGACATAGGACCACCTGAAAGAATAACCCCTTTAACATCTTTACTCTTTATCTTTTCAATATAATCTTCATAAGGGGATACCATTTCGGAATACACATTTTCTTCTCTTATCTTTCTTGCAATCAATTTTGTATATTGAGAACCAAAATCTATTATTATTATTTTATCCATCCACCACCTAAAAGAAAGCCTTCTTTATAAAAAGCAGCTACCTGGCCTGGTGTAGGTGCAAACTGCTTTTCATCAAATACAACCTTTGCATAATTTCCTCTTGCATACACCCTTGCACTTGCAGGGACATGGAGTTGTCTTATCTTAACATAAGAAGTAAATTCTTCCTCAGGCTCTATGAACCAATTTATATTATAAACCTCAATCTCTTTTTTATAAACCTTTTCTTTTTCAGCAACAATAACAAGATTTTCTTCAGGAATAAATTCTTTAACATATAGTCTTTTGCCTTGCGAAATTCCAAGTTTTTTCCTCTGACCTATTGTAAAATTAAAAAAACCGTCATGTTCACCCAAAACCTTTCCTTCTTCATCAATTATATATCCTCTTTTTTCCTGAACAAATTTTCTCAAGAATCTTCTATAATCTCCGTCCACAAAACATAAATCCTGTGAATCGGGACGATAAGCAGAGACAAAACCATTTTCCCTTGCAATTTCCCTCACCTCCTCCTTTTGAAGGTTTCCTAAAGGAAAAATTATTTTACTGATATTTTCCTTATCTATAAAAGTGAGAAAATAGGTTTGATCCCTTTTAATATCTTTTGAAACTTTAATCAAACCATTCTCTATTTTTGCATAATGCCCTGTAGCAAGATAAAAAAAGCCAAATTCTTTTGCCTTCTCAAATAAAAATCCAAATTTAAAAAATTTATTACATAAAGCACAGGGGTTTGGTGTTTTTCCAGAAAGATAACTCTCTATAAAATATTTCACAATTTTCTCTTTAAATTCTTCTCTAATATCATAGGTGTAATGCGGGATTTTAAGTTTAAAAGCAATTCTCCTTGCAAAATTTATCGCATCTAAGGAACAACAACTTCTCAAATTTTTACTCTCTTCCCACATATATAGACTTGCACCTATTACTTCATAACCCATTTTTTTTAATAAAAAAGCAGCTACAGAGGAATCGACTCCACCGGAAAGACCTACTAAAACTTTCACAATTTGAACCTTTCCTCCTCTATTTTTACATTCAATTTTATTTCTAAAAAAGAGGAATAAAGTATATATTCACCATTTTCATCCCATTGCTCACATTTATAAGGAACAAAATCGCTTTTTATCCAGAAAACTTCTTTTGCACATCCAAAGAATTCTAAAGGTTCTTTTACTTCAAACTCTATCTTGTATCCTTCAAATCCATTTTCTTTAAATTCACCCAAAATTTTTGATGGATAACCCCTTTTATAGTATTCAAACATTCTCCTGTAGACCTCTCCTATTCCTGCATGATATATCCTAAATCCCCTTAAAGAAATTACTCTCTTATCCTCAGGACTCAATGTCAAGACAATCCCCCTTAACATGCCTCCTTTTCTTCCCCTTACAATTTTCTTTTCAGGGTTATAAAGAACCTCACTTCCTTTATCTTTTCCTTCAATGACTTTCAGCCTTATCCATAAGGGTTTTTTAAATTCAACAAGGTATTTCCTTTTATCCTCCTCTTTTCCCTTTTTTTGATAACTTTCATATACACATACATATGTGTTTATGCTTTCCCATTTTTTTTCGCATTCTTTAATGAGCAATTCTACACTAACAAATTGAAACAAAATAAAAATATTTATCATAAATTTAATTATAAAAACTCATAGGGATTAATTTCAAGTTTTAAGGGATATTTCTTCTTCATATTTTCCATTTTTTCAAAAACTGGTTGAAAATTCTCCTTTTCTTTAGATTTAAGAAGAATTCTTACTCTATAAAAATTCTTAATCCTTTCAATAGGAGCAAAAGAAGGTCCTAAAATTTCAAAATTGCCTTTTATAATTCCCTTTATCTCTTTCCCTTTTTCCATTGCTTTATTTTTATCTCTATCTTTTACTTCAATTAAAAGTAAATGGGAAAAAGGAGGGTATAAAAAAATTTTTCTTTCTAAAAGTTCCTCTTCATAAAACTTTTCATAATCGTCTGGATTTATATACCTTACTACAGGATTTTCAGGATCCATTGTCTGCAATATTACCTTTCCACCTTTTCTTGCTCTTCCTATTACCTGGTTTAGTGTTATAAATGTCTTTTCCTTTGCTCTAAAATCAGGAAGATTTAACAAGAAGTCTATATAAAGAATGCCTACTAAAGAAACTTCTGGAAAATCAAACCCTTTTATTATCATCTGGGTTCCAAGAAGTATATCTGCTTCTTTATTTTTAAACTTCTTGAATATCTCAAAAACATCCTTTTTCTTTTTTGTTGTATCAAGGTCCATCCTTATAACTTTATAAGAGGGGAATATTTCTTTTAATCCTTCTTCTATTTTCTCTGTTCCATAACCCGAATATTTTACATCTGTTCCCTTACAGTTTGGACAGAGATCAGGGGCAGTTATTTCATCAGAACAAAAATGACAAACAAGTTTCCTTATATCCTTATGATAAACATATTGAATATCACAATTCTTACATTTAAAAACATATCCACAATCCATACACTGCATAAAATGAGCAAATCCTCTTCTATTTAAAAATAATATAACCTGTTTTTTCTCTTTAACACTTTTTTCAATCTCTTCAATCATTTTAAGGGATAAGAAGAAAGGAAATCTTTCTTTTCTTAAATCAAGAATTTCAACCTCGGGAAACTTATAACCTCTTATCCTTTCCTTTAAAACATGAAAAAAGTATTGACCTTCTTTTGCAAAATAAAAAGTTTCCGTTTCAGGAGTTGCACTTCCAAGGACAAGTGGAATATTCTCTATATTGCACCTCATTTTTGCCACTTCTCTTGCGTGATAATAAGGCACCCTTTCATCCTCTTTATAAGAATTTTCCTGCTCTTCATCAATTATTATCATTCCTGTGTTCTTTAAGGGGGCAAAAATAGCAGACCTTGGCCCTATAACAATTTTAGGTTTTTCTGAAATTACCTCTTTAAAAAAATAAAGTCTCTCTGACTTTGAAAAGGCAGAACCCCATAATATTATATTATCTCCAAAGTATTTATTAAATAAAAAATAAATCTGGGGCAAAAGTGAAATTTCAGGAACAAGTAAAATAAGAGATTTATTCATATTCAAAATTTTTTCTGCAAGTTTTAAATATATAAAGGTTTTACCACTCCCTGTAACACCATGAATAAGGTGAACACCGAATTTATTTATATTCTCACATATCTTTTCATAAACTTTTTTCTGGGGGAAAGTAAATTCTTCAGGAATTTCTATCTTTTCAAAAGGTTCTATCACGAGCTTTTTTAAAGAAGGCTTTTTAAGAGTATAATAAGAAATCCCTATGATATCTTTTTTTAAAAATTTTTTAAGATAATAATCTGGGTTAAATTTTAGCCTTTTTTTAATGCTCCTTGAAAGCAAGGGCTTTTTTGCTTTTTTAAGAATTTCAATTATTTTCAATTCCTTCTCATTTTTTGTCTCAAAATTTTTATTTTTTAAAAAATATCTCCTTTTGACCTCTAAAAGAGGAGGCATAAAATACTTTATTATCAAACTTATATCCTCAAAGTAATAATCGCTCATCTTTAAGGCAAGAAGTTTCAATTTTTCAGGTAAGAAAAATTCTGTTTTTTCTTCAATCTCTTTAACATATCCTTCAAAATCCTTTTCTTCTTTTATTTCCCATACAATTCCAAATTTCTTTCTATCCTTTAAAGGAGCAAGAACAATATCACCCTCTTTAACTTGCATATATTCAGGAATAAAATAAGTATAAAGACCTTTTATTTCAGGAAATAAAATCCTTGCAAAACTCATAATTTATAAATATCTTCTTTTTTAAATGGCATTCCATGCCCGGGGAAATAAATATTTACATCAATTTTCTTTAAGAATTCAATTGATTTATAGTATCTTTCTTTTTCATGAATAAACATTGATAATCTTGGTCTTTTTAAAAAAATATTTGGTCCTAATAAAGTATCACCTATAAAGGCATATTTATCTATTTTGAATGTTAGTGAACCTGGTGTATGACCGGGAGTGAGAAAAATTTCAATATTAAGACCATCCAAATTTATACTTTCATTTTTATAAATCAACTTATCTGGTTTAAATTTCTTTATCTTCTCAAATTTTGAAAAAAACTTTAAGGAATCCCATAAGATCTTTGAGTAAACTGTCCCTTTAGGGCGTGGCAAATCTATGTATCCTTTTAAAGCCCATTCTAATTCATCACAGGATAAAAGAATTTCTGGAGAAAAAACCTTTTTCAAAAAATGAACATTTCCAACATGGTCCCAGTGAAAATGAGTGATAAATATATAAACCAATTTTTCTTTTGACAAATTGTCTTTTATAAATCTTAAAACAAAGGTTCTTGAATGGGGGTCTCCTGTATCAAAAAGTATGGCACATTTTTTAAAAGTTAAAAGATATATATTTGAAGAAAGTAAAAATTTTTTAAAAATTTTCATTTAATATAAGAAATTATTCTTTTGAGTGCTTCTATGAATCTATCAATTTCTTCTTCGGTATTATATATATAAAAACTTGCCCTTACACTCCCTTCAATTCCAAGGAAATCAAGGAGTGGATGAGTACAGTGTCTTCCGCTTCTTACACATATTCCTTCTGAATCAAGCATACCTGCAACATCATGAAAATCTATTCCCTTTAAATTAAATGGAATTACAGATACTCTTTTGGAAAGGGAAGGACCGTAAATTTCGATCTCCTTTATATTTTCCATCTTCTCAAGACAATAGGATAATAATTTTTTTTCATGTTCAAGCACATTTTCCATCCCTATATTTTTTAAATACTCTGCTGCCTCTCCAAGTGCTATACCACCTGCTATGATTGGTGTTCCTGCCTCAAATTTGAAAGGGATAGGAGCCCATTTAACTTCATCAACTTTAACATTTTCAATTGCGCCACCTCCAACAATAAAGGGCTCCATTTTCTCAAGCAACTCCTTTTTGCCCCATAAAAAACCTGTTCCTGATGGTCCAAGCATTTTATGTCCTGATGCGGCCATAAAATCACAATCAATATCTTTAACATCAACAGGAATATGAGGAATTGCCTGTGCACCATCAATAACAACTATTGCTCCTTTTTCTTTTGCAATTTTTGTAATTTCTTTAACAGGATTTATAGTACCAAGAAAGTTTGAAACAAAACAAAGAGTAACAATCTTTGTTTTTTCTGTTATAATCTTTTCATCAAATTCAAGTTCATATGTACTTTTATTAACCTTTATAAATTTTAATTTAGCACCTTTTAAATCTGCTATTTTTTTCCAGGGTAAAAAATTTGAATGATGCTCCATTATTGTTGTTACAATTTCGTCGCCCTCTTTAACATTATAAAAAGCATAGGAATAGGCAACAAGGTTTATCGCTTCTGTTGCATTTTTTGTAAATACAATTTCTCTTTTATCAGCATTTATAAGTTCTGCTACCTTATAATGAGCCTCTTCGTACCTCTTTGATGCTTCAAGAGAGAGTGAATAAACCCCCCTGTGGATATTTGAATTATAATCTTCATAAAATTCTTTTATCGTATCTATAACAATCTTTGGTTTTTGGGAAGTTGCAGCAGAATCAAAATAAATAAGAGAAGGATTTTTTTTAAAAATTGGGAAATCCTCCCTTATTTTTTTTGCATCTAACATTTTTCCTCCTAAATTTTTGAAAGATTTTTAACAATATTTTCTGGTGATAAAATCATACTGGCTATTTTTTCCTTTATCGCATTCTTTGGCATACCAAAAACCAAACACGTTTCTTTATTCTGAACCCATACCTGTCCCCCTTTTTCTTTTATTTTCTTTGCTCCATCAACCCCGTCTCTTCCCATACCTGTAAGAATGATTGCACAGGATTTATCCCCATAAACTTCCGCAATTGATTCAAAAAGATAATCAGCAGATGGTTTTACTCCATTTCTCGGAGGAAAATCTTTATGGGATATATAAACATTCTTACCCCTTTTTTCAAGAACAACATGAATACCACCCTTTGCTATATAAAAGGTATCTTTTTTTACTTCTTCTTTATCTTCTGTCTCCTTTACATTCTTACCTGTTATATCGCTTAATCTTTCAGCAAACTTCTCGGTAAAAAGAGGAGGCATATGTTGAACTATGAAAAAGGGGATACCAAGGCCAGATGGTAAATTTCTGATTATATATTCAATTAAACAAGTACCTCCTGTTGATGAAGCAATTCCAACACATGATATATTTAGAGAGCCAGGAAAAGGAGCAGAAAGAGCCTCTTTATATTCAAATTTTGCCTTTTCCATTTTTACTTTTTTAGCAGATTTTATTTTATTTATGAGTTCATCCCTGATTTTTATTATATCAAGGGAAAGTGCTCCTGAAGGTTTTGGTATAAAATCAAAGGCACCCCTTGAAAGTGCTTCAAGTGTTATCTTTGCTCCTTCTTTTGTATATGCAGAAACCATTATACAGGGAATGGGTTTATATTTAAGTATTCTTTCAAGAACTTCTATTCCATTCATATCAGGCATTTCATAATCAAGAGTAATCACATCTGGCTCAAGATTTTTTAAAAGTTTGAGTGCCTCTTCTCCACTTCTTGCTACTCCTATAACTTCAATATCAGGGTCCTCTTCAAGAATATCCCTTAAAAGCCTTCTCATCAAAAAAGAATCATCAACTATTAAAACTTTTATCTTCTCTTTCATTTTTAAAAATTAATTATAACAGAGTTATTAAAAAAATTTCTATTAAAAGGAAAAAAATTGATAAAAAAAGCGAAACATTTTTTAAAGGAATGGGTAAGAATTTATCAATTTCCTTTAAAGGATATATTTTTGAATTTTTCAAAAGACCTTTTATATCTTCCTCTTTTACTTTTTTAATTCCTATTTCTTCCTTTGGAAAATTAATATTTACATAAATTTTTCTTCCATTCTTAATTACATAACTTCCATAATTTAAATCACTTAAAAATAACCTGCTTTCTTTTAATTCTTCCTTTTTTATAAAATTTCTTTCGGAATCATAAACTCTTGCCTCTTTTTCATCAAGATAAATAGATGTATCTTTTTTTAAATATAAAGAATATGGCAAATCTAATTTCAAATATTTAATCCCCTCTTTAAATATTTTCAAAAAGGAAGGTGAATAAATGATATCTGTATAAGATTTTTCTGGTAAAAATCCAAAGATTAAAGTATTTTTAAAAAGGGAAACATAAGATATTCCTTTATAATTAAAAATAACTTTACCCTTTTTTATATCAAAGATCTTTGAAAAATGGATGATTTCTTCTCCTATTTTTATATTTATATCTTTTTTTAACTCAAAATTTAAAAAATCCTCTTTATCCACAAATAGGATGCAAGGTTTTTCAGAATTTATAAAATTCAAAAGGATACTAAATTCTTCCTTTTCTTGAGGCACATCATAAAATATAAAAACTGCTGAATCAGAAATCTCTTTTAATTCTTTATATCCTAAAACATCAAGTAAATTTTTAAGGTATTTTGAAATTTTTCCAAAAACCTTGTAATATTTAATAGTTTTTGGTTTTGAAATAAAATAAAAATTGTTTTGTGGTAAAAAATCGGTTGGTAAAATTTGCACCTTTAAAAATTCAAAATCTTTTATCTTTAATGGAAAAACATAATCGTTTAACCCTTCTTTTATTTCAAAGGTAAAAGAAAAGGAAATTTGGTCAAATAAAAGTTTTAAATTTGCATCACTTATTTTTTTTGTTGAATATATCTTTATGAAAATATTTTCATCTTTAATATCTACTTCATAAATTCCTATATCATCTCTTTCTTCAAAAGGCACAAATATTAAAAAATTCTCTTCTGAATATTTTATATTTTTAAAAAAATTCAAATCACCATCTGTTATAACAAATACTTTGCCCTTTTTATCTTCTATTTCAAGGCACTTTTCTTTTTTAATTTTATCCTCACCAATTATTTTTGAAATTTTATTTATCTTTTCTTCAAATAAATCTCTATAAATCAAAGTACTTTCTGAAACATCCTGAATCACAAGAGCAGGATAAAATTTTCTTTTTAAAAATGGCGAAGATAAAAAAATTAATAAAAAAAACAAAAATAGAATTCTTGAAATTAAAATTAAAATCTCTCTTATTTTCCTTCTTTTTTTTCTTTCATCCTTCTTTCTTTCTAAAAACCCGAGCCAAGAAAAAGGCAATGTTTTTAAGAACTTAATGAATAAAAGGTGTAAAAGAACTGGTAATAATGAAAGGGGTATGAGGTATAAGAAAATAACATTTTTAAAAACCATGTCTTTTATATTTAAAAAGGAAATTAAGAAAATTCTTTTCAATTTCTTCTTCTACTATGAATCTTAGAAAAAAGATTTTTGATTTTAAAACTTCTTCCTCAAAACTCTTTATATTTTTTAAGAATTCCTCTCTAAAATAATTTATTTCATTCCTTTCATAGATTCTATGTTCTATCCTGTATTCCATATCATGTAAAACAAGGGGGCCCTGCCATTTAAAATCCAGTTCATCTTTTGAAAGAATTTGAAATAGAATCACAAGATGTTTTTTTGCCTTAAAATACCTTATTGATTTTAAAAATTCCTCACTATCCTTTAAAAAATCAGAAACAACCAGAATAACTCCCCTCCTTTTAATCTTTTCTGAAAGTCCTTTAAAAATCTTCAATGGTTCTGTTTTTCCATAAGGTTTTATTTCTAAAAGTGTTTTAAAAATTAAATTTAAATTTTTCTTTGTTGCCTTTGGTGGTATCATTTCCCTTATTTTGTCTGAAAATACATACAAACCAGGCGCATCCCTTTGAAGAAATGAAAGATAGGAAAATATAGCGCACGCCTCCTTTGCAAAATCTATCTTCTTTATTTTTTTACCATAATCCATTGAAGAAGAAACATCAAGAAGAATATAGACTTTTGTATTTGTTTCCTCCTGAAATTTTTTAACAAAAATCCTTTCTTTTCTTGCAGATAATTTCCAGTCAATATATTTTATTTCATCAAATGGAAAATATTCTCTATGCTCTTTAAATTCTGAAGAATATCCATGATATGGAGATGGATGAAGACCTAAAAGGAATCCTTCAACAATTTTTTTTGCTTTGAACTCAAATTTTTTTAATTTCTGAAATAAACTTTCCTCTATCATTTTTTAAATAGATTTTTAAGTACAAATAGACAATTTGCAGGCCGTTCACCAAGCCTTCTCATGAAATAAGGATACCATTCTTTCCCATATGGAACATATACCCTTACCCTGTATCCTTCCTTTACTAAATTTTTTTGAAGTTCATACCTTATACCATAAAGCATCTGGAATTCAAATTTATCTTTTGGAATACCTTTTTCTTTTACAAATTCCTTTACCCAATTTATGATCTTTTCATCATGGGTTGCAACTGCAGGATAAACTCTATCAATATTTTCAAAGGATATATTCAAAATTTTTATAAAATTCCTGTCAACATCTTTTTTTTTTGGAAAAGCAACATTTTTTGGCTCCTTATATGCTCCCTTACATATCCTTACATTCAAAAATGAATCCTTAAATAAATCTTTCAAATCATTCTCCGTTCTATAAAGATATGCCTGAAGAACAATCCCGACATTTTCAGGAAATTCCTCTCTTAATCTTTTATATAAATTTATTGTCCTATCAGTATAACTTGAATCCTCCATATCAATTCTTACAAAATTGTTAGATTCTTTTGCCTTTTTAAAAATCCTCTTTACATTCTCATAACAGAAATCATCATCAATATTAAGTCCCATCTGGGTTAATTTTATTGAAACATTTGAATTTATATTTTCTTTTTTAATCCTTTCAAGAATATCTATATAAATAGAAGCAGCATTTACCGCATCATTTTCATTTTCCACATTTTCTCCAAGATGGTCAATTGTTGCCATTATATTTTCATAATTGAGCCTCTTTACCGCATCCAATGCATTTTCAAGATTTTCACCAGAGATAAATCTATCAACAAGTTTTTTTGATGGTGGAAAACTTTCAATGAATCTTTTAATTCCCTTTTTCTTTGAAAGAAAAATAAAGAAACTTTTCATAATTTAATTATAAAGAAAAAAAGATGAAAATTAAAAAATATTTACACCCTTAATTTTTATAAATGGATAATTTTATTTCTTTATAATCTTAAACTGCTTAATCCTTCCCTCCTTTGAAGAAATTTTTAAGAAATAAATTCCTTTTGGAATCTCTTTTACTTTTTCTTCAAGTTTTATAGAAATTAATGGTGGGCAGAAGCATTTTTTAATTATCTCTCTTCCATCTAAATTGTAAAGAGAAGCTTTAAGAGGAAACATCACTGGTTTTGAGAATTTTATATGTATTAAATCATCAAAGAACAAGGAGACTTCTTTTATTTCTGGAAGAATTAACAAAGGTGAGGCTTCTTTCACATCCGATGCCCCTATCATTTCAACCCAATCTAAGTTAAGGTACCATATATCGCAACCAGCCGTTTGATCACACCTTATTATAAAATAGGCTTTTCTCGCTCCTGGGAAAGAGCCTGTGTGGACATATACGCGATTATTCTCTACATAATATAAAATAGAATCATTTCTCCATATTATGCTATCTGTTTTCCATTGACTAACAATTCCATAATGGTAAATATTTATAGAACCACCTGGATAAAGGATATATTGTTCATAGTCGTATGCCATATCATTGAACCCACCTATTGGCTGATATACATAGCAGTTATTATCAAGCGTTGTTTTAATTCTGAATTTTATTTTTGCAGGAGGTAAAACACCTTGCTTGCTCATAATCCCAAAATATTGATTATAGCTACTTCCATTATACATTGTGAGAACTCCACCGCTCATCACATAAGAACCACCATTATTTATGATTTGCCATTTTGTTGTATCTATTGTTGTGCCATTAAAGTCATCATAGAGATATACCTGAGCACTTAGAGAAATAAATATTGCCCCTATACATATACCTATTTTACTTCTCATTTTCTCACCCCCTTATTTTAAAATATAAACTATGGATACACTTCTATATACCCACCTATTGTTATGGTGATATGCCAGTTTTCAAACCAGCCATCACCATAACCAATAAATATTGCCACATCTGGATTATTTATCAATTGGTTAGCCTTATTAAATTGGTAACCAACATTAAAATTGAAATTTGCTTCTGAATTTAAAAGGTCAGTCCATCCTCTTAAATTTTGGAATGAATAATCCTGTATTCCCAAATAACGACAGTTTAAAGATATTGAAACATAGGGATATATCGTATCAAGGATTACTGTATCCTGGTTTATAAGATGAATTGGCAAAATAAGTATATTCATATTATCAAGGTATTCTCTATCTAAGGATTTTATTTTGAATTTGAAATCTATGAAAATTGAGTCACCAGGAGTAAATTGTTTAAATATTCCATTTCTTATGCAAAAAGAACCTGTATATGTATTATTGCACCTTGTATCACGCCATGCTGCTTCTGAAAAACTCCAAAGATTTCCTTTATAAAAAGAATCCATTGCTTTATAAAAAGGTGAAAAATTACCGCAGAGATTACATATAGTTGCACCTGGAATAAATCCTGTCTGCCATGTTGAATCTATATTAATTATAGTTTGATTTAAAATTATAAAAATCAATATTTTCATTTTACCCTCCCAATTTTATAAATTCAATTTTTTCATTTTTTCTTTTTAAATAGTATTTACCAGGGGGAAGTTCTTTACCAAAAATTTCTCCTGGAATAATTTTTCTGATTTTTCTCCCATCCAAAGTATAAAGGATAAACGGTTCTTTTGAATTGGATATAATTTTTGTTATTCCTTTAAAAGGATTGAGTCTTAAATAAGATTTTGTTTCTTTTGAAATTCCTTTTTCTTCTATCCCTACCATGTTACAATTTGGATCATAAAGGGCTACCCTCACATCCCAACTTTGAGTTATTACATTTAACCTATGTCCTATTATATACATGTATCCATTTTCAATTCCTTTTATTGCGATAGCCTGTCCAAATCTTTCCTCATTTGACATGGAGAACGTATGACTGCATATAAGGTTTCCTGTTTCCTTATCTCTCTTTTCCATTGCCCATCTCCAGGTTGGCGGAATATCTTTATAACCTGCAAGCAAAACATAATTTCCCGAAACATCTACATCAAATAAAATATCATGTACATTTGAAAGTCCAATTGAGTATGCCCATAGTTGTATTCCAGAAGGATTTCTTTTTTCAATCCACCAGTTATAACCAGGGGGTTGCCAGTAATACCCACCCGTATAAACATTTTCATTTTCATCACAGGCAACACAAAGACCATGGTTATCTTCTGAAACATTACCTGCTATGAAATTTTTCCATCCAAAACTTCCGTCTTTCCCGTATCGGGATAATGACCATACCCATTTAGAAGTAATTGTATTCCATTCCTCACCGCAGAGATAAACAAAATTCTGAGAGATTGCTATATCATTACCATAAGTATGCAAAGCAGAAGAATCAATAATTTCCCAGAGGGTGTTAAAAAGAGTATCATATTTTAAGATCCTTGTCATATATCTTCCATTCTGGTATATATTTCCAACTAAATATATATTTCCTCCTTCATCAATATCTATTCCCTTTATATAAGAATTTTCCCATTCTGTCCACCTTATCTCTTGTAGAATATTCCCATATGGGTCAATCTTCCATAATGTTCCTATATCCTTATCTTGGAGAGTAATATATCCAACTGCATAAATTTTTTCCCCATGAGTTTCCAATTTCTCAATACAGGAACCTTTTGCATCATCAGGAAGAATGTAACTTTCCCATAATAAATTTCCGGATTGATCAAATTTTAATATAGCACTTCTATACAGGGTATCCCAGACCCAAACAGTTCCAATTACCTTTAATTGTATGTCAGTATCAATACTTTTTGCAAAATCATTCCCTCCTGAATTCCATATATAAGGCCATGTATAGATCAAAATTATAAGCCAACCCATTTCACCCCCTTTTTATTTGTATTAATGTTTTTATTTTAATGAAAAAAAATATAAAAGTCAAGTGGTATATTTTGACAAAATACCTTAATTTTCAATATAATTTAAAATCAATGAATGTTAAAGAACTCCTTTTAAAACTTCTTGAATTTAAAACTATTTCATCAAACATTTCTGAATTAAAAAAAGCGATTCTTTTTGTTGAAGAGATTTTTAAGGATAAAAAAATTTTTATTAATAAATTTGAAGTAAATGAAAAACCTTCAATTTATCTATCCTTTTATGATACATTTAAGCCTCGCATTCTTTTTTTAGGACATCTTGATGTTGTTCCACCTGAGAGCGAAGTAGGATGGAGTATAAAAGAAGAAGGAGATAAGATTTTTGCAAGGGGAGCAATGGATATGAAAGGCTGCTGTGCTGTTTTAATAAAACTTTTTCTTGATTTAATAGATGAAAAAAGAAAAGGGAATTTTGCCCTACTTTTAACAACTGATGAAGAGATAGGTGGAAAGGATGGAGTTCAGTATATAATGAATGAAAAAAAACTTGAGCCAGAATTTGTAATAATTCCTGATGGTGGATTAAACTTTAATATAGTATTGGAAAGTAAAGGAGTTCTTCATATTGAAATAAATACAAAAGGAAAGTCTGCTCATGGTTCAACACCATGGCTTGGTGAAAATGCAATAGAAAAACTTTTTGAAATATATAAGGAAATAAAAGAATGGATTTTAAAGGAAAGTGAAAATAAAAATGGCGAGCACTGGCATCCAACAGTTTCTATCGGAATTATTAAAGGTGGAGAGACAGTTAATAAAGTTCCTGATAATGCATATATGCAAATAGATCTAAGATTTCCCTATCCCTATTCTCTTTTTTATTTTGAAAATAAAATAAAAGAAATAATAAGTAAATATAAAGATACATCTTATAAAGTTCTTTCAGAAGGTGAACCTGTTTATACATCAAAAGATAATTTATATATAAAAAAATTTAGAGAAGTTTATGAAAAAATTTTAAACAAAGAAACAATTTTTATAAAAGAACATGGAGCAACTGATGGAAGATTTTTTGCAGATAAAAATATACCTGTTTTAATAATATATCCTGTTGGTGGAGGAGTCCATTCAAAAGATGAATGGATAAGTATTTCTTCTCTTGAAACTCTACTTATTTTATTTAAGGAGTTTTTAAAAGAATATGAGGAAAGTTAGGGTTTCACTTCTTCAACTTTCAACAAGGCTTGGTAAAATAGATGAGAATTGTGAAAAAATTTTAAAAGGGATTGAAGAGGCAAGAAAAGAAAAAGCAGAAATAATAGTTACACCTGAAATTGCAACGCTTGGTTATGGATCAGGAGATATATATCTTGATAAAGTAAGGGAAAATTTAGAGATGGTAAAGAAAATAAAGGAAAAAGTTAAGGACTTTTATTTAATTCTTGGATATGTTGAAGAGGATAATAAGGGTTTTTTTTACAATTCTGCTGCTTTAATTCATAATGGAGAAATAATAGGGAATTACAGGAAGGTTCAACTTGTTAATTATAGATTATTTGATGAAAAGAGATATTTTAAACCTGGAAAGAGTCTTCCTGTTTTTAAAACAAAATTTGGTAAAATTGGTATCCTTATATGTGAGGATGTATGGTTTCCTGAACCACCAAGGGCAATGGCATTAAGGGGGGCAGAGGTTTTATTTGTAATAGGGGCTTCACCTTTTGAAAGGAAAAAAGACGAGATATGGATAAATTATTTAAAGCAGAGAGTATATGATAATATTTTACCAGTTGTTTTCTGTAATCAGGCAGGATGTCAGGAAGGAATTGTTTATATGGGCTTTAGCACTTATATAAATGCAAGGGGGGGGATTGTTGCACAGGGCAAACTCATTGAAGAGGAAATCGTAACTTTTGATGTTGACCTTGACGAGTATAAAAGAGCAAGAAGAAGAGACATAAGGTTAAGGGAAGTAAGAAGGGAGATTATAGAAGAGCTTTTAAAAGCACTGGAGGAAATGGAAAATGAAAGAGATTAAATTTGAAGAAAGGGAACTGCCAATTATAGAAAAGGTAATAATTGAATCAATCAAAACACGAGTTTTAAAGGCAAATGCAAAAGGTGGGATAGTTGCATTCTCGGGTGGCGTTGATTCATCACTTGTTTTATGTCTTTCAAAAAAGGCTTTAGATAAAAATTTGATTGCCCTGATAATGCCTGAAAAGGGGATTACACCAGAAAAAGATATTGAGGATGCATTAAAACTTGTTAATAAATTAAAAATTGATTATGAAATAATTGAGATAAATGAATTTATTGAGAGTTTCTCAAAGGTTTTAAAAAGGGGAGACAAAAAAGAAAAAGAATACTCTGTATACAATTCAAAACCAAGAATAAGAATGATAATAAATTATTTATATGCAAATGCATTAAATTATATTGTTATAGGAACAACTAATAAAACAGAACTCCTTTTGGGCTATGGAACAAAATATGGAGATCTTGGAGCAGATATATATCCAATAGGAGACCTTTATAAGACACAGGTATGGCAACTTGCAGAATATATTGGAATAGATGCTGAAATTGTCAAAAAAGTTCCATCCGCGGGCCTGTGGGCAGGACAGACAGATGAAGAGGAAATAGGCTATACATATGAGCAAATTGACTCTGTTTTATATGCACTTGTTGACCTTGAACTTTCTGTAAGGGAAACATGTGAAATTTTAAAAATTTCTGAAGAGGCGGTTTTAGACCTTTATTTAAGAATTGTAAGGAGTGAACACAAAAGGAAACCACCAACAATTACAAAGATTTCAAAAATGTGTCTTGATAAAGACTATAAATATCCGGTTGAAAGGGAATGATAAAAATTCTTGGAATAAATGGCTCACCGAGAAAAGATGGGAATACAAGAATTATGATTGAAACAGTCCTTGAAGTTGCAAGAAAAGAGGGCGCCAAGACAAATATCATCCATTTAATTGATTATCCAATCCCTTATTGTTTGGGGTGTTACTCAAAGGATAAAAAACTTTGTAATCCAGAAGTTTTTAAAGAAATGCTTCCAAAGATTTATGAAGAACTTATCTCTTCTCATGCATACCTTTTTGGAACACCTGTTTACTGGTTCAGTATTTCAGGTATTATGAAAAATTTTATAGACCTTTTAACAGCCCTTGAAAATATTCAGAAACTATTGGAAAATAAAATTGCAGGCTGTGTTATTTCAATGGAAGAAGATGGAGCAGTAAATGCTGCGTCTCAAATCCTTATCCCTTTAAATTTTATGGGAATTTTAATTCCACCATTTGCAATTACTTATGCAAGAGGAGATCCTTTTTCAAAGGAAAATGAGGATTTAATTTTTGAACTTGAAACTATTGGTAAAAACCTTGTTAAATTTGCAAGGATTTTAAATGAGAATAAAAAAATTAATACTTAAAGGATTTAAATCATTCCCAAATAAAACAGAAATTTTTTTCTCTCCAAAAATCACTGCCTGTGTTGGTCCTAATGGATGTGGGAAAACAAACATATTTGAGGGAATACTTTTTGCACTCGGTGAAAAAAAAACACAGAATTTAAGAGGAAATACATGGGAGGATTTGATTTTTTCAGGAAATGAAAAGATTTCAAAATTTCTTTCTGCAGAAGTTGCTATAATAATGGAAAATGACGAAGAAGAAATTGAAATAAGAAGAAAAATTTATAGGGACGGAAGAATAGAAAATTATATAAATGAAGAATATGTATCCCATTTAAAATGGGATAAGAGAATATATGAAATTCTTCCGCAAGGCAATTCCTACGCACTTATGAAGAATGAGGATATTGAAAAATTTATAACGGATGGAGAGAGACATTTAAAAGAACTCATACATTCAATGGCAGGGCTTGAATTTTTTGAAAAAAAGAAAGAAACTTTGAAAAGAAGACTTTTAAGGGTTCAAAGAGAAATGGAAAGGCTTGAGGATATATTAAATTTGAAGGAGAAAAGGCTGGATGAATTACAGAAAGAAGTTTTCAGGCTAAAAAGCTATTGGGAGATAAAAGAGAGATTAAATGCTTTAGAAAAGGAAAAAAATTCAATATATTATTTTTATATAAAAAGGGAAATCCAAAAAAAAGAAAGGGATAAAGAAATCTTAATGAAAGAAATGGAAATTTATAAAGAAAAAAATTATGAAAAACTCTTAATGGAGATTAAAAAAGAAATTTTGGCAATTGAGGAAAAGATAAAAGAACTGGAGGATAAAGAAAAAGAATTAATTCAAAGAGAAAAAGAACTAACCGTGGAGAAGGTAAGGATTTCAGAGAAAAAGGATAATCTTCTTTTAAATAAAAATGAAATTGAAAGGAGAAGAAAAAGCCTCCTTGAAATTTTAAAAGAGATTGAAAAAGAAAGCATTTCTTTAAAAGAAATTGAATTTAATGAAGAAGAATTTAAGAAAAAAGGGCAAATTCTTAAAGAGATAGAAGAAGAGGTAGAAAAAATTGAAAGGGAAAAGAAAGAAATTGAAATAAAGAAAATCAGCATTCAGGAAAATATAAAAGTTTTAAAAAATAGAATTTCTGAAAATAAGGAAAATATTTTAAGGGAAAAGGGAAAAGAAAAGGTGCTTAATGAAGAAATTGAAAAAATATTAAAAGAGATAAATGAAAAAGAAATTTTAAATGATGAAAACATAAAAAAACTTAAAGAGATAAATGAAAAATTGGAAAAAATTGAGGAAAAGATAAACGAAAAAAAGATAAATTTAAAGGGAATGGAAAACCGCCTCAAATCCCTTGAAAAAGAAAGGGGAATAGAGGATGAAGATTTATTTTTTAAATTTATAGATCTTGGGGATGAAAAGAATTTTATTTTTGAAAAAATATTTTATTATCCTCTACTCAGCATAAAAGATATTAAAGAAGATAAGATTTTGAAAGACAAGTTTTTAATAAAGGAAAAAATGGATGAATTTTTAAATTATAAAATCAAAAAAATTTCTTATGAAGAAAGCCTTGAAAAACTTTTTGAAAACATTTCCCTTCTTGATAAAGATAAAATTTATATTACAAAGGACAATTTCATCATAATAGATGGATTTATTGTAGAAAAAATAAAAAAGGAGATATTTTTAAGAGAGAAAGAAATAAAGGAAATTAAGGATAAACTCTTTAAAGAAAATGAAGAGTTAAATAAACTTATGGAAGAATATAAAAATTTGAATGAAGAAAAAAACAATTTGAGAAAAATTATTGAAGATATTGATAAAACTTTAACTCAAAAAAAGAAGGAATTAAGGATTAAGGAGACTGAATATGAGATAGCAAAAATAAACCTTAGAAATTTTGAAAAAATAAAAGGAAAGGACGAAAAGAGTTTTGAAAAACTTACCGAGGAATTAAATATTTTAGAAGAAAAAAATAAAAACATATGGGAAAAACTCAGAGAAAAGAAAAAATTGAATGACAGGATAAGGAAGGATTATGAAAGAATGGAAAGATTTAGATATTTGATGAAAACTTATGAGAGAACTTATAAGGAAATTGAAGAGACCCAGGAAAATATAAAGAAAATGGATGAAGAGATTAATGGACTTACTAAAAGAAATGAAGAAATTATGAGAAAAGAAGAAGAGGTTATAAAATTAAAAGAGAAAATTTTAGAGGAAAAAAATAAACTACTTAAAGAGAAAAATGAACTGGAAAAAAAGAAAGATGATATTTCATTAAAAATTGAAGAGATAAGAAAAAAAATTGAGATTCTGAAGGAGGAAATTATTAAAATTGATGTAAAAATTGAAGCGTTAAGGGAAAAACTTTCGGAGTTCGGGGAGGATATAGAAGATAAAGTTCCTTCAAGGAGTATAAAAAAGGTTGAAGAAGAAATAGAAATTTTAAATAAAAGACTTTTTGAATTTCAGGATGTTAACCTTGCTGCCCAAAAGGAATATGAAAGGGAAAGAGAAGAATACAGTAAAATAATAGAGAGTTTAAAAGATGTAAAAGATGGGAAAAAGAGAATAGAAGAAGCAATAAAAACTTTAGAGGAAGAGGCAAAGAGAAAATTTTGGAATTTATATAATGAATTTAAGAATAAGGTAAAGGAGGTCGCAAAATTTTTGTTAGAGGGCGATCTTTATATAGAACTTGAAAATCCATCTGACCCGTTAAATTCTGAATTTTTGATAAAGGCAAGCCCTTCTGGTAAAAGAGTTAAAAGTTTAGCACTTTTATCAGGAGGGGAAAGAGCACTCCTTGCCCTGTGTATATTATTTTCCCTTTATACTATAAATCCACTTCCATTTTGTATCTTAGATGAGGTTGACGCTGCTCTTGATGAGGCAAACACCCTTAAATTTGTCCAATTTATAAAAAATCTTTCAGCAAGAACCCAGTTTTTTATAATAACTCATAATAAAAGAACAATGGAATCAGCTGATATACTCTATGGAGTTTCAATGGAAGAAGGAGTCTCAAAAATATTTTCTCTTAAACTTGAAAGTTTATAAAGTTTTCTTCAAATATTTTGCTAACATCAACCCTTTTACCCCATCCAAAATGTTCTTCACTTAAAAGATAAACTTTTTCTGGCTGGAATTCAAAAAAAGAAAATTCCCTTCTTTTCTTTAACATCTCTTTTAAATAATATACCTTATTTTTTGCTTTCGGAAATTTCCTTATATATACTTTGAGTGCTAACAAATTTTCTTTACCTTTTAGTATTCTTGCTTTTCCCTCCATCTGTATCCCTCTTAAAGGTCTTAATTCCTTTGGATATATACTCACAGCAACATTTTCATTCTCCATAATATTTTCAGCATGCCTTGTTGTCTTTCTTGATAAAAAATAGAATTTATTGTTTCCATCCCAGGAATAAAGGAGAGGTGCTATCCAAGGCTTTTTTTCTCTTGAAGTTGCAATTACCATTATTTTTTCATTTTCCAGAATTTCTTTTAATATTTGTTTAATTTCTTTCATTTATAAAATTATAAGGAATAAAAATTTGAAAACACAATTTTAAATCCTTTATATTAATTTGATGAAACATTTAATTGAAAACATTTTAATCTATATTCATATCCTTTCAGCAATTTTTTATGTTGGTGGAGATATGTTATTTCTTTTATTTGGAATGAGTATAAGGCATATTTATAAAGATAATTCCCTTTTACCAGGTTTTAGAACACTTGGTAAAATTTTCAGGACTGGAAGTTGGTTCTCAATATTTTTACTTTCCATAACAGGAACTTTTCTTTTAATATGGAGATGGGGTGGAGTTGATTTAAATATGTTAATAAAATTAATTCTTTTTGGAATCCTGATTCCTTTAAAAATAATTCATGATTTTTATACTGCGCCAAAGGCTGCAAGAGAAAAAAAAGATTTTTATTTCAAAATTACACTCTTTATAGCAAGAATAAATTTTTTGATTTTACTCCTTATAATATTTTTTTCAATGAGATTTGTGAGGTAATTTTTTCTTAAAATTTATATAATCTCTTAATATCTTTTTATGGTCAAATACAAGTTTATCAAAGGGGATTTTATTTATTTCAAAAATATGCACATTTTTTGCATCAGAACCTGCTTTAATTTCACCTTCTGCTTTTAAAATAAAAACTAAGGATACTGTATGGATTCTTGGATCCCTATCAGGGTCTCCATAAAAATTTAAAAAATTTTTAATATTTGACTTTAAACCAGTTTCCTCTTCAATTTCCCTTAAAACAGCCTCTTCTGGTTTTTCACCATAATTCACAAACCCACCAGGAAGGGCAAGCCCATAAGGAGGATTATTTCTTTCAATTAAAACAATCCCTTTAAATTTTTTATCTTCGTAAACCTCAACAATTCCATCAACTGTTAAAAATGGTGTTTTTATATTTTTCTCAATTATTATTCTTGAAATGAGATTATCAACCTTCTTTTCTATCTCATCCCTTATTTTTCTAAAAAATTCAATATCCTTTCCAGCAGGATCTTCTATTTCCCAGTAAATCACATTTTTACCAAAATTAACTCCTTCAACCATATTTATAATATAATCAAAATCAAAGAGATTGAATTTTTCAACACCTTTTGTTATGTTTTTTGAGATATCAATACCCTTTTCCTTCATAACTTCTATTGCTAATGGATGAACTGAAATAGAAGGTGATATTCCCGCGCTTTGCACCTCAATATTTAAATTTTTTATAAGAGCCTTTTCCTTCATAAAACCTTCTGCCATCTGGCTTCTTGCAGAATTTGCAAAACAAATAAAAATAACCTTCATATTCTTTTTTCACACAAGTTCTGAATCGGACAAAAATTGCATTTTGGATTCCTTGGCAAACATATCTTCTGACCAAGTGCAACAAATAATAAATTTATTTTCCTTTTTAAATTTTCTGGAATAGTCTTTTCAAGCTCTTCTTGAATCTTTTTCCCATCTTTTACAATCCCAATCCTCTTTGAAATCCTTGCAACATGTGTATCAACAGCAATAACACTTCTATTAAAACCTTCTGATAAAACTATATTTGCAACTTTTCTTCCAACTCCTGGCAAACTTATAAGTTCATTAAAATTATCTGGAACACACCCTTTATATTTTTTAACAATTATTTCTGAAATTTTTTTAATATTCCTTGCCTTAACTTTGTAAAATCCTACAGGATAAATCATCCTCTCTATTTCATTAATTTTCATCTTTATAAGACAAGAAGGCTTTTTAACCCTTTTTATTATTTCTTTTAAAACTTTTACTACAATTTTATCCTTTGTTCTCGTTGAAAGAATTGCTCCAATTAAAATATGAAACTTATTTTTATTTGGGAGATTTTTTAACTCTTTTATTGGTACATCCCATTTTTCATACTCTTTTTCAAGAATATTGATTATCTTTTCTATTTTCTCTTTCAATTCAGAATAAAAATGGGGCTTCCTTGAAAATAAAACTCATTATAATTTTGGAAGGTAAAAAAACAACTGGATAGAAGACATTTAACCCTAGAACTGTATACGAAATGAAAATTAGCGCAAGCAGCATAAAAGGTGAAAAACTTTCAATCTCTCTATATTTTAAATAGTATTCATATGGCAGAATTGCTTCAAGAATATGGGAACCATCAAGAGGGAAAATGGGAATTAAATTGAAAAAGGCAAAGAAAAGATTCAAAAAAGCAGTATATAAAAAAAGATAAAAAAGGATTTTTATAAAAATATTTGAAGTAAAAAGGGGATAAAAAATTTTTGCTAAAATTCCAAATAAGATGCCTGAAATTATATTTGATAAAGGACCTGAAATTGCAACAATTCCCTTATCCCTTCTCGGATTTTTAAAATAATATGGGTTTACAGGAACAGGTTTTGCCCATCCTATATGGAAAATTAAAAGAGCAATAAAACCAAAAACATCTATATGCTTTAATGGGTTTAAACTGAGTCTCCCTGAAAATTTTGCAGTTGGATCACCAAGTTTTAATGCAATAAAACCATGAAAAAATTCATGAACTGTCATAGCATAAAGAATGCCTGGAAGATACAAAAGGAATTCTTTCATTTATTTTCTATAAATTATCCTTCCTCTTGTTAAATCATAAGGGGAAAGTTCCATAACTACTCTATCCCCTACTTCTATTCTTATAAAATTCAATCTAAGTTTTCCTGAAAGATGAGCAAGGACAACAGGACCTTTATCTAATTTTACCCTGAACATTGTGTTTGGCAACTTTTCAATAACAGTTCCTTCAAGTTTTATTACATCCTTTTTTGCCATTTAAACCTGAGTTAAAATAATGGGTTCTTCATCTATCAAAACAGTATGTTCAAAATGGGCAGAAGGAGATGAATCAATGGTTAGTACTGTCCAGCCATCACTTGAAATTTTAACTTTCCCACAGCCCATACTCACCATTGGTTCTATTGCTATAACCATACCTTTTTTAAGTAAAATCCCTCTGCCCTTTTTGCCAAAATTAGGAATCAATGGTTCTTCATGGAGTTCATTCCCTACCCCATGGCCTGATAGTTCTTTTATTACTGAAAAACCATTATACTCAATGTGCATCTGTATTGCATAAGATATATCACCTACCCTGTTATTAGCTTTTGCCTCTTTTATACCTTTATAAAGGGCTTCTTCTGTTACTTTAAGAAGCCTTTCTTTGTCCTTTGCAAGAATTTCTACTCCATAACTTCTTGCTCCATCTCCATAATATCCATCCTTTCTTACTCCAATATCTATTGATACAATTTCACCACTTTTTAAAGGTCTTCCATTTGGTATTCCGTGAACCACCTCTTCATCAATAGAAATGCAAGATGCAGCAGGAAATCCTTTGTATCCTAAAAATGCAGGTTCAGCCTTATATTTTCTTATCCAGTTTTCAATCAATCTATTTATCTCAAATTTTGTTATTCCCGGCTTAATATACCTTTCTAAATTTAAAAGACAATCCGCTACAATCTTACATGCTTCCTTTATCTTTTCAATCTCATTTCTTTTCTTTATTATTATCATAAAGAATTCTTTATATTCTCAAATATTTTTTCTGGTTCTCCTTCTCCATTTATCTTTACTATTTTATCTTTATAATAATTAATCAACTCCTTTATCTTTTTTTTATAAACCTCTATCCTTTTTCTTATAACATCTTCCCTATCATCTTCTCTTAAAATGAGTTTAACATTGCATATATCACAAATCTCATCATTTTTTGGCTTTTCAATCAAAAGACTATATATTTTTTTACACAAAGGACATATTCTTCTTGAAGAAAGCCTCTTTATTATTTCATTTTCATCAACATTTAAATAAAAAACTTTTTCAATCTTTAAAAACTTTTTTTTCAAAATCTCATCCAGCATCTCTGCCTGCTTGAGTGTTCTTGGAAAACCATCAAGAATAAACCTTATTCCCTTTTTTAAATTTTTTTTTATTATTTTAAGCATAAGTTCATCTGGAACAAGAAGCCCCTTTTCCATATATTCCTTTACAAACTTCCCAATTCTTGTATTTTTTTTTACTTCCTCTCTTAATATATCACCTGTTGAAATAAAAGAATAGTTTAAAAATTCTGCAAGTTTCCTTGCCTGTGTCCCCTTTCCACTTCCCGGTGGTCCCATGAATATAAATCCCTTACCTTCTTCTACCATAAATTTTCCCCTTTTTAAGGAGTCCCTCAAACTGCCTCATTAAAAGGAATGATTCAATTTGCTGAAGTGTATCAAGGGCAACCCCAACTATTATTAAAAGTCTTGTACCACCAAAATAAAATGGAACATGAGACCATTTTATAAGATAAAATGGAAAAATTGCAACAAAAGCAAGATATAAACTTCCAGGAAATGTTATCCTTTTTAAAACTTTATCAATATATTCTGATGTTTTCTCACCAGGTCTTATACCAGGAATAAATCCACCATATCTTTGTAAGTTTTCTGCAAGATCTTTCGGATTTAAAATTATTGCAGTATAATAATAAGTGAAAAATATTATTAAAAGTGCATAGGGAATATCATAGAATGGGTGTCCCGGAATAAACCACTGGTTGAAGGTTTCAGCCCATTTAAATCCTGGAAAAAATGAAGCAACCGTATTTGGAAATATCATAATACTCTGAGCAAATATGATTGGTATAACTCCTGCTGTTATTACTCTTAAAGGAATATGGGTTGTCTGTCCTCCATAGATCCTTCTTCCAATTATCCTTCTTGCATACTGCACTGGTATCTTTCTTGCTGCTATTGTCATAAACACTACGGATGCAGTTACTAAAAACATTACAATACCTACAAGTAGTGCCATAGGGATTGAAAGTGCACCCGTTCTTATAAGTTCTATTGTGCTTGCAATTTCCTGTGGAACTGTATCAAGGGTTCCAACAAATATAAGAAGTGAAACACCGTTACCTATACCCCTTTCTGTTATCTGTTCTCCAAGCCACATCGCAAATATTGCACCAGCAGTAAGTGTTAAAACTGTTGTAATCGTAAAACTTGGTCCAGGATTTGGAACAATAGGAAATCCTGAAGGTGATGTAAATCTTGTTAAAAGTGTCGCAACACCAAAAGATTGAATTGCAGCAACAAGAACAGTTGCATACCTTGTATACTGGGTTATCTTTCTCCTGCCTGCTTCCCCTTCCTTTTGTAATTTTTCAAGGTATGGAATAACTGTAACAAGTAATTGAAATATTATTGATGCAGAAATATAAGGCATTACACCTGTTCCAAGAACAGAAGCTCTTGAAAGTGCACCTCCTACAAAAAGGTCATATAAACCAAGGAAACTCCCCCTTAATTGCCTTGTAAAAAGTTCGCCAAGTGCCTTCCCGTCAATTCCTGAAACCGGGATATGTGTTCCAATCCTGTAAATTAAAATCATAAGAATTGTGAATAAAATCTTATCTCTTAAATCTTTTATCCTGAATATATTACCAATCTTCTCTACTGCACCCATTTTTCTTCAATTATCTCTACCTTTCCCCCTGTTTTTTCAATTTTCTCTCTTGCAGAAGAAGAAATTGCATGAACTTTTAAAATAAGGGGCTTACTAATTTCCCCCTTTCCAAGAACTTTAACAGGTAATTTTCTCCTCGTAATTCCTTTTTCTCTCAACCTTTCAGGGGTCACTTCTTCATTTTCGTTAAACTTTTTATCAAGAACTTCAATATTTATAATTGCATATTCTTTTTTAAATGGATTTGTAAATCCCCTTTTTGGTAATCTCCTGTATAAAGGAGTTTGACCTCCTTCAAACCATGGGCCCTTTTCTTTTCCACTTCTTGCTCCTGCTCCTTTTGTTCCTCTCCCACTTGTCTTTCCATGACCAGAACCGATACCCCTTCCAACTCTCTTCCTTTTTTTCTTTGCTCCAGGATTTGGTCTTAAATTAGATAGAGTCAACATACTCTATCTCCACAAGATGTTTGACCTTTTCAATCATACCTCTTATTTGAGGCAAATCCTTATGAATAACCACATCTCCTATCTTTTTAAGACCAAGAGCATCAAGCGCCCTTTTTGCCTTCCAGTTTGCTCCAATCCTGCTCCTTAATTGTCTTATTCTGATATACTTCTTCTTTTCCTCTTTCATACATAAACCTCCTCATAATCTCCTGCAGCGGTTTATTTCTAATTTTTGAAACTTCATAAGGATTTTTTAGTTTTAGTAATGCATCCATTGTCGCCTTCATTAAATTTACTGCATTATTTGACCCAAGGGATTTTGTTAGAACATTTTCATAACCTGCAGCCTCTAATAAGCTTCTTACAGGTTGACATGCTATAAGTCCTGAACCAGGTGCGGCAGGCTTCAAAAGAACTTTTGAAGCACCACATTTCCCAATTACAGGATGGGGAATTGTTTTATTTATTACAATTACTTTTTTAATGTTTTTCCTAGCCCTTCTCAAAGCCTTCTCAATAGCATCAGGTGTTTCAGCAGCCTTTCCATAACCTATCCCAACAGTTCCGTTTCCATCACCAACCACAACCCATGCTGAAAACCTGAATTTTCTTCCACCTGCAACAACCTTTACAACCCTTTTTATTGTTACTATATTTTCAATGGCAAATACTCTTTCTTCCTTTTCCTCTAACATTTTACTCCAAATTTTTATTAAATTGAGTTTTTAAGTATAATATAAAACAAAATTATTGTCAAATAGGTTTAAAAAATGCAGATTCAGAAAGTATTAAAAAAACTATTAAATTATGAAAATTTAAGTTATGATGAATGTTATCGCACTTTTGAGAAATTTTTAATAAAGAATTCTCCATCTTCACAGATTGCTGGATTTTTAATCGCTTTAAGGATGAAAGGAGAAAGTGCTGAAGAACTCTTTGCACTTTCAAAATGTATGAGAGATTATTCAAAAAAGATGGAGATTAAAAATCAAAAAGAAATAATTGATGTATGTGGAACAGGAGGAGATTATTCAAATACAATTAACATAAGTACAATAGCATCTTTTATTGTATCGGCATGCGGAGTTTGTGTCACAAAACATTCAAGTAAAAAAATGACAAGCACATGTGGAAGTGCGGATTTGCTTTCAAAAGCAGGTTATAACTTAAATACACCTTTTGAAATAGTTAAAAAATCAATTGAAAAAGAGGGAATCGGGTTTATATATGCTCCCCTATACCATCCAATGGCAAGAAGGATTGCAAAGATAAGGGCTCAACTTGGTATCATCACAACATTTAATATAATTGGTGCACTTGCAAATCCTGCTCCTATAACGCACAGGTTTATGGGAGTTAACGAAAAAAGAATATTAAAGCCTGTAAGTGAGGCAATCAAAAAAATGGGTATTGAAAGGGCGCTAATTTTTACAAGTAATGATGGTCTTGATGAAATATCCATATTTGATAAAACTTATGGTACCTTGATTGAAAATGGGATTTTGAAAGAAATTGAAATTCAGCCTGAAGATTTTGGAATTAAAAGGGAAAAAAATATTGAAAGTATAAAGGTTAAGGGAAAGATGAATGCGCTCAAAATGATGTTTGATATTCTTGAATGTAAGATGCCTTTAGAGGCGCCACCGGTTAAAATTGTTCTTGTGAATGCAGGTGGGGCACTTTATGTAATGAATAAAGCGAGAGATTTTAAAGAAGGTTATAAACTTGCAAAGGAAGCACTTTTTTCAAAAAAGGCATTTGAAAAATTTAAAAGATGGATTAAAATCTCAAATTCCTGATTTTTTCATATATCTTATAAAAGGGATTAATAAACCTGCAAATATAAACTTCTTCTTTTTCACATCCAAAATTCTCCTTAAAAAATAAAGTCCCGGAACTTCCTGGAGGAGTTAAGCCAAAAGAAAATTTTTCAAAATTTTTTTCCTTGTAATATCTTATAATTTCACTGAATATAAAAGGAGAAATGCGGTAAGAATAATAATCCGGATCTGTTCCCTGAATAAATGCAAGGGAGGAATTTTTATAAGGATGTAAACATATAACACCACTTTTAATCTCTCCATTTACTTCTGCAACAAATCCATCTGCCCATTCAGGGAATAAATTTTTATATATACTTAAAATGAAAGAAAAAGAAAGGTAATGTTTCTTTTTGTATTTAAACCTCATGAGTTTTTCATATATTTTATAAAAATCAAAAAGGTCCTCTTCTTTCATTTTCCTAAAATAAACACCTTTTCTTTTTGCCTGCCTTATCTGTTCTCTTAAAGATTTTTTATAATTCCTTTCAATTTGTGAAATTTCTTTTTTCAAATCTATGTTATAATAAAAATTTTTTATTCTTATTAAATTTTCATTTTCCTTTAATTTTTTAGAAAAATCAACAATTTCCATAAAAATGACAAATTTTATTTTTTTTATAATAAAATCAACATCAAATTCCCATTTAAAAATATATGGTGTTGTGTAAGGAGAAAAATAAATGGTAAAGAAAAATCCCTTCTTTTTATATCCAAATGGCATAACAATATCTTTATTTCTTATAAAGCCAACTTTGAAACTTTTTACCCCCTCTTTAACCGTTTTATACCAGATATAATTACAAAAAAGAAAATCCTCCTTTATTTTCGAAATTATTTCCTCATTTTCTTTAAGGATTATTTCCATTTTAAAAATTATAATAAAATATTCTTATAAAATTCAATTTCTCTTTTTGTGTTTTCAGAAAATTTTGGAATCTTTAAAGAGGTTTTCAAAGCATTTTCAGAAAGGATTTTTAATAAATCCCTATTTTTAAGAATATTTACTATACAATTTATAAATTCATCAATATCATAAGGTTTTATCAAAAAACCGTTTTCCCTATTTTTTATAAGTGTATAAGGTGTGATATCAAAAGAAATTACAGGCTTACCATAGGAAAAGGATTCTACAGTTGGTCTTGTCATATTTGCATGGGGGGTTGTATTTATAAGTATATCTATTGATGAATAAAATTTATTCATTTTAAAATAAGGTAGTGCACCTATATAAGTTAATTTCTGTTTCATTTTCTCTTTTAATCTTTCCAATTTTTTAATTCCGCTTCCTTTTCCCGCAACTATTAAATGAATTTTATCTATATCTTTTATTCCTTCACATATCTTTAAAAAGTAATCAAAGCCCCTGTCCTTTTCAAATCTTCCACAAAAACCAATATTTACAAAATTCTCTTTTCTATAGATAGGCTCAAAGATTATTTCATCAGGTTTTGGTTGCTTATTTATTAAAACCCTATCCATAGGAATTTTAAAAATGGAGACCAGTTTTTCAACTCCTGAGCCATCATCTTCTATAACATAATAATCTGCCCTTTTTTTAAATGAGTTAAAAAAAGTATAATATTTCCATTTTATCCAAAGTTTATTAACATTTTCTAAATAAGGATTGAGAGGAATACCAAAATGTTTATTAACTATTTTTATTTTTCTTTCTTTTGCAAATTTATATCCTGCTTCATATAAACTACTTGAAAAAACAATCACCATTTTATAATCTTTTTTGATTTTTTTTAAAAAATTAAACACAAGATTATTCAAAATTTTATAATAAAAACGAAAAGGTCTTTTAACTTTACCAGCCGGGACCCTCAAAAATCTTACCTTTTTTATACCCTCATATTCCTTTTTACCTATATAAATCCAATCAACTTCCATATCATTTTTTAGAAATTCTTTTAAAAGATAATAGTTATTAGGGCTACCAAAACAATTTTTATCCCAGTCATATTCCCAAGGACTTAAAATGAGTATCATTTTTTCTTTCTAAGAGTTATGTAAAATATACTTAAATAGATTGAAATTGTTCCTGTAAATAAATATAAAGAATTTATAAAATCAGTTAAAAAGGGGCGCGGCGGAAAAGCAGTAAGAGCAATTCCTAAAAGAAAAAGAATTTTAAAAATATTATCTTCTTTATCAAATAAAGGTAAAAGAATGATTGAAATTCCTAAGTAATGAAGCCAGAAAAGAGGGGAAATTAAAAAACCTGTAAATATACCAAAAATAATGCTTTTAAATTCCTCCCCTTTTATCCATACATAAATGGTTATTCCTAAAAGAATTAAATCAAGAATTCTTATAAAAATAATAAATTTTTCAGGAAGTAAATAAAGTTCATGGGAACTTACAAAAGGTGCAATTTTTAAAGTTTTTGCTAAAAATGATTGAATAGAGATATTTTCACATGAAAGAACTGTATGTTTTGAGTAAAATAAAAGGCTTTTAATATGAAGAATTAATATATCTTTACCTAAAATTAAAACTGGAAAAATTAAAAAAATAAAATAAAAAAGGGAAGCAAAAATCAAAATTTTAAATCTTTTTTTAATTAAATAATAAAGAGGTAATAAAAAGAAAAATTGAGGTTTTAACATGATACCAGAAGAAATTAAAAAACCTTTAACCCTATCATCCTTACAAGATAAAAGAAAAGTGATTATAAAAATTAAAATTAAATCAAAGGCACCTGACAAAAAGATTTCCCTTATTGGAAAATAAATTAATGAAAAGGCTATAAAATTTAAGTTGAAATTGTATTTTTTAAAAATTTTGATAAGAAGAAAAAGATACAAAAATGTAAAAATAAACATTATAAATTTATAGGGAATAAAAATCAGGGGATAAAAAAGGATATAAATAAAGGGATGATAGATAAAGGGGATTTCAAAAATTTCATCAGTTTTGAATCCCCGGAGATTCAACCAATTTTTAAACTCCTCTGAAAAAGTTGCAGGAATTTTATATAACTCATTTTTAAAAGGAGAAAATAAAGCCTTTGAAGTTAAAAATATGGATTTTAAATCACCCATTTCAAAACCAAAAATTGCTGAAAACAGATTCCCTGAAAATAAAATAAGAGCATAAAAGAAAAAGAAAAACGCGAAATTTATCTTCTTTTCCATTTTTTAAAATAATTTTTTATATACTCAATCTCTGATTTATTAAGGGGTTTAAAAATAAAGGAAAAAATTAAAAATAAAAAATAAAAGGAAAAAAGAGAAAAGAAAATATTTTTATAAAAAATGAAAAAGAAAAGTGAAGAAAAGGATAAAAGGATTGATAGGGAAGAATAAAAAACTTCTAAAAAACTTTCTTTAAATTTTTTTTCATATTTTGGCAAAAACAAAAAGTAATTTATAAAAAGAACAAGTAAGCTTGAAAAAACATAAAGTATAGAAAGACCTAAAATGCCAAAATATTTAACCATTGGGTAAGAGAGAATCAGAAATGAAATGATCCAGAAAAGGTCAGAATAAAAAAAATGGGTTATTTTTCCATAGGATCTGTAAATTAAAAGATAGGGGGAGTAAAGGGCATTTATAAAAATTCTAAAGTTAAGTATTAAGAGAACAGGATAAGCCTTTGTATAAAAGGAGTTAGTTATCAAAATTACAAGATTTTTACCAAATATTAAAAATAAAAAGAAAAAGTTTAAAGATAAAATAGAAAGTGTTTTTCTTAAAATGTTAAAGGGAATAAAAATTCTTTCAAAATTTTCAATCCTTGCGGAGATCTCCGGAGCCATTGCCTCCTCTGGATAATTCAGAATTTGTCTTAAAGGTTGAACTATCTTTTTCATGGAAGTAAAAAGTGAAACATCTGTAAAACCTGAAAAAAGAGCAATTACAATTCTATCTGCATATTCAAAAAAGGGTGATAAAAAATGGAGCATAAATGAGATTTTCCAGAAATCTTTAATCTCCTTAAAAATATTTTTAAATTTTTTAAAATTAAATTTTTTAAATGGAAAAAAAAAGAATAATCCTGAAAAAATTGTGATAATCAAAGAAAAGGATTGCAAAATGAAAATTCTCTCCACTCTTAATTTATCTCGCAAGAGAAAAAGAAAGAAGGAAAATAAAAAATGGTATAAAAAATTAATAGTGAATGAATATTCCATTTTTCTAAGAGAATTGAAAATTGATGTTTGAACAGAAAGGAAGGAAAGTAAAAAAGTTGTAATAACTGAAAGGAGCAACAATTTTTTTTTCTCAAATTGAAAAAAATTCATAACAAAAATCAAAAATAGTAAGAAAGAAAAATAAAAGATTATAAAAAAATTAATCAAAGAATATATTTTTTCATTTTCTTTTTTTTCTTCCCAATAAGGTATAAATCTTGTAAAAACAAAAGGTAATCCCATTATAAGAATCTGGGAAAATATAAGGAAACCACCTAAATATGTGAAATAAACTCCAACTTCTTCAGGATTTAAAAAATTCGTAAGAATTTTTAGAATAAAAAAGTTTAACAAAAGGGTAAAAAAGTAAGAAGATATTAAAAAAATTAAATTTTTTATATACCTCAATTTTTTCTTTCTTTTTTTAAAGCAAGAAATGATTCATAGGGAATTAAAATTTTACCTATTTCATTCTTTGAATCATGAGAAAATCCATGAAAATCGCTTCCACCTGTTTTTAAAAATTTATTCTTCTCAGCAAATTCTAAAAGTTCTTCTAAATAATTTTTATTATCAGGATGCCATACCTCAATACCTTTTAATCCATACTTTTTTAGAAACAAAAAATAATCTAAATCATAATATTGACCGGGATGGGCAAGGATAGGTATTCCTTTACTTTTTATAATTATATCAATTCCCTCCTTTATGGAAATTTTGTATTTAGGAACATAAGCAGGGGAAAAATGGCCTATGTATTTTTCAAAAGCATCATCTATGCTTTCTGCATATTTTTTTTTAACGAGTACCTTTGCGATATGTGGTCTTCCTATTGCATGGGCATTATTGCTCTCTTTGAAAACTTCTTCAACTTCAATTTTTATTCCCATTTTCTTTAAATTTTCTACCATTTTATAAACTCTTTTTATTCTTTCCTCCCTGAATATTTTTAAATAATCAAGAAGGGGGCCTATAGTAGTATCCACATAATAACCCAAAAGATGTATATCTCTGTTTCCCTCTCTCACAGAGAGTTCAACAGCAGGTATTATCTCAATCTCTGTATTGATATTTCTTATTTCTTCAAAACCCCTCATCGTATCATGGTCTGCAATTGCAATTATATTAAATTTCATCTCCTGACATAGAAGGATTAAATCATAAGGTGAAAATTCTCCATCTGAAGCATTTGTATGAAGATGAAGGTCTATTTTCATATATTATCTTTTCCTGAAAGTTTGATTTTTTTTGCAAGTTGGATTATCTTTTCTTTTAACTCTTTATAAGTAGGATCTTTTTCATATAAAATTTTATAATATTTAATAGCCTCTCTGAAATTACTCTTTGCTTCATAGGCTTTCCCAAGTTCATAATATATTGCTCTTTCTTTCTCCTCGTCTTCCACGTTTTTAATATTCAAAGCATTTAATAAATTCTCTATTGCCATATCATACTTTTTAATTTCAGAAAATATTTGACCAAGGTAATAATACGCTTCTTTTTTTATTTTATTATCTCCTGCAAGTGCTTTATTTAAATTAACAATTGCCTCTTCAAAAAGACCCAATTCTTTCATTGCGATACCCACTTCTAAGGCATAAACTGGGTCAACCTTCTCTGCATGGGTGTATATAGATTCTTTTATATGGTCAAATATTTCTTTTTCTTCTTTTTTCATAGAGATTTCTTCTTTTTCAAGTTCTTTTCTTATTTCCTCTCCAAGGTCAATGAAATTAACTTCCGAAATAACTTCGGCCTCCTCTATAACTTCCTCTTTTACTCTCTCTTCTTTTATAATTATTTCTTCCGGTTTAGCCTTCTTTTCCAATTTTTCTAAAAGACCAGGAGCAAGGATTGCGAGTTTTTCTCTTGCCTCTTTGCAGTTAGGGTCAGCCCTTTTTAGAATCTGAAGATACCAGATTTTTGCTTTTTCCTTATCTCCTCTTTCATACAGGCAATTTGCTAATTCAAGGAGTGATTCAACTAAAAGATTTTTATTCTTCATTTGCTGTGCTATTTGAACAAGTTTCTGTCTTGACTCAAGTTCAAGAGGGAAAAGATCATTAATCTTTTTATATATCCTGATCGCATTCATGAAATCCTGTTCCTTATAATATCCATGGGCAGCAGTATAGTATTCTCTTAAAGCCTCCCCTTTTTCCCCTAATTCTAAATATACATCCCCCATTTCAACTATTTGCTCCCATCCCTTTCTTTTTATTTTTGGTTCAACCTCTTCTTCCCTTTTCTCCAAAACCTCTTCCTTTTGGATTTCTTCAACAGGAGTTTCTTTTATTTCCTGCACTTCTTGAACCTCTTCTTTTATTTCTTCCTTGGGTTTTATAATGAATTCCCGGAAACCGAGCTTCTCTTCTTTTAACAAATCCTCAACTGAAACAAATTCTTTTTCTTCTTCATCTTCCTTTTCTGCCCTCTCCAGTTCTTGAGTTCCCTCAATTTCTATTTTTTCTTCGCCTAAAATTATTTGTATCTCTTCCATCTTTTCTCTTATTTCCATAAGTCTATCTTCTCTTCCAATTTTTTTATAATGTTCAAATATATCGCTATATATCTTCCAGGCTTCCTTAGGAAAATTATGGAGAAGATAAAGTTCAGCAACTTCTTTTTTAAGTAAAATATTTTCAGGAATTAATTGCATCAATTTTTTATAAACTTCAAAAGCCTTATCAATTTCTCCTTTTTTGTATACATAATCAGCATATTCATGAAGTGCTTTAGCCGCTTCTGTTATCATACCCCTTTGATAATAGGATTCTGCAAGGTCAATTAAAAGTTCTTTCTTTGTCGGTTCTATCTCAAGGATCTTCTTATAAAGGGGGATTAAATAAGAATGAGCATCATGTTTTTTATAACCCTCCATTGCCTTTAAATAATATTCAAGAGCCTCCTTTTTATTTCCAAGTTTTTTATGTAATTCCCCTATTCTTTGATAGATACTTTCATCAATTGCATCAGGATAATTTAAAAGTTTTTGAAGTTCTTGAAGGGCTTGCTTATAAAGTCCCTGTGCTTGATACTCTGCTGCCTTTTTCTTTATTTCAAGTATTTCTTTACTCTCCCTCATTTAATCCCTCTTGTATTAGCAACCTTTTCTATTATCTCCTCATTCACTTTATCTTTTTTTTCAAGATAAGCCTCTAAAAGAGCAGAATCACATATTATATTTATAACTCTTGGGATACCATGAGAATAGAGAGTAATTTTTTCTATTGCCTTCTTTGTGAAAATCTCCTTTTTACCTCCACATCTTTCTATTCTAAAATTTATATAATTCTCAATTTCTTCTTTCGGAATTTCACTTAATTCTGCCCATATTGCTATTCTTTGATAAAAAGGAGTATAAGTTTTTAAATTTTCTGCAAGGTCTTTTGAACCCACAAGGACTAAGTGAAATATTTTTTCTATACCAGTTTCAAGATTTAACAAATTCCTTAAATCTTCCATTACTTCTTTATTTTTTATTTTATCCGCTTCATCTATAAGAAGAACTATCTTCTCGTTTCTCTCCTCATATCTTTCCATAATTTTTCTAACAAGAAAAGAAAAAACATCATCCTCTTTTTCTTCCATTCCATAAAAATTAAGTAATTTTTTCAAAAACCATTTTCTATCAAATCCGGAATGGGCACATATAATGAGAAGAGGGTCATAACTTTGGTTCTCGTAAAGGTTTAAAAGAATTTTTCTCAAAAGTATACTTTTTCCTGTTCCTGCATCTCCTGTAATTGCAACAGCACCTCTATTATTCTCAATTGAGAAAATAACCCTTAAAAGTGCCTGTGAATGAGGCTTTGATTCATAAAAGAGTTTCGGGTCCGGAATCATGGAAAAAGGGTCTTGCTTTAATCCAAAATATTCATATATTTTCATCTTTTTCCTCCTAATAAATAATTATAATTCTCTCATTAAATTCCTTTCTCTTTTTTAGAACTTTTTCTTCAGGAAGTTCCTGAACAACTTCAACCTCTTCAATACCTTCCTCAATCACCTCTTCTTTTGGCACCGTTACAACTTCTTCACCTTTAATTTTTCTCAGTCTTTCTTCTATATCCATGAAATCAGGATTTTTTTCATATATCTCGTTAAGAATTTCAAGAGCCCTGTTTATATCACCAAGTTTTTCATAAGAAATGGCTTTGAAATACTTCAAAATATCCTCTTTTGCTAAATCAAAGGTTTCTATTTCAAGAATTTTTTCATATTCTCCTATTTCATAAAGAGAATAAAGGTAATATTCTATAAATTTATCAAGAGAAATGTTTTTTTTCAAAAGGCTTTCAAAAACACGAATTGATTCGTTGTGCAAAGAGGAAGAGGAAAAAACTATACCTATTCTCTTTAAATTTTCAATATTTTCTTCAAAAATTCCATCCAATCTTTTCTGCACTAAGGAAAAAATTTCATCATAATTCATCTCTACTTTTACCTTTGGTGGATTTTCTATGAACTCCTCAATTTTTTCTATTCTTGTATCAGGTATCCCAAGATTTTTTATCTTTGTAATTATTTCTTTACATTTTTCAAAATCCCCTCTTTCTACACAAAATCCGTATATTGAACTCAAATATTCATTTAATGCCTCTTCTTTTGAACCTATATTATCTAAGAGTTCTGCAAGTTCCAAAGTCCCTTCAGGTTCAAGTTTTCTTTCTTCTATTCCCTCTATCTTAATTATATCCTTTAATTTCTGAGTGTCAATTTTCTCGCCTAAAAATCTCTTTAAAATGTTAACTTTTTCTTTATCCCCTTTACTTTCATATTCAGAAATAGCCTTTTTTAAATTTTCTTCTCCTTCTTCAAAATTTGAAAGAAAATAAAATAAAAATTCATTCTTAATGCCTTCTTCTTTAAATAGATTTTCAATGAATTTAACTCCTTCTTCCTTTTTTCTTGAATTCAAAAGTCCTTTAAAATAATTGTAGAATGTATTTTTGAATTCTTCTTTAAGCCCATATTTTATAGAAATATAACAAATTGGGATATTTACAGAGAGGCTTTCCCCTTCTATTTTTTTTATTTTTAAAAAAATAGGCAGAAGCTGGATTTCCTCTTTTCTTTCCCTGCCTATTTCAAGTGATTTTTTATAGTTTTCAAGAGCCTTTTCCTCCTCACCTGTTTCCATGTATATATCACCCAAGATTTCGTATAAATTGGGATTTTCAGGATCTTCTTCAATTTCTCTCTGGATAAGATTTTTTACTTTTTCAAAATCTCTTTCTCTTAGAAACTTATATATTTTATTTTTAAAAAACATCTCAATTTGCATTTTAACCTCCTAATCCATAATTTTTTCCACTTTTAGATTTTTATTATACCAAAAAAAATAAAATTCTTCAAGTATCTTTATAAACAATTTTTCCCTTTTTAATGACAATTTTTTTAAAATTATAATCAAAATTATAAAAAATATAATGAATATCAGGTATTTTTAAAAGGATAATATCTGCCTGTTTTCCCTCCTCTATGCTTCCCAGGACATTTTCCCTTTTTATTGCCCTTGCAGCATTTAGAGTGATACCAAGAATAACATCCTTTATTTCCATTTTCATTATAAAAAGGGCTAATTTTGCCGGTGTTAAAATAGAAAAACAGGGGGAAGTGCCTGGATTGTGGTCTGTTGCAATTGCTATTTTTACTCCTTCATTTTTAATCTTTTTTGCATCAGCAAACTTTTTTCTTATAAAGAAAGAAGTTGCAGGTAAAAGAACTGCTATCACATTTTTTTCCCTCATCTTCCTTATCCCATTTATACTTGAATGAACCATATGTTCGCAGGAGACAGCTCCAATCTCACCTGCAAGATACGCACCTTTTGAATCACTGAGCTCATCTGCATGGATTTTTGCTAAAAGACCAATTTCTTTTGCCTTTTCACATATCTTCTTACTTTCAGAATAATTGAAAACTCCTTTCTCAGAAAAAACGTCGCAGAATTCTGCATATTTCTTTGCCATTGGGATACCTTCATTTATTATCTCTTCAATATATTTCTTCTTTGAATATCCTTCTGGAACAGCATGAGCCCCCATATAAGTTATCACAATATCCTGAAGAGCCTTTTCCTTTACCTTATTTAAAATTTTAAGGAGTCTCTCTTCATCCTTTAATGAAAGACCGTATCCTGTTTTAATTTCACAGGTAGTGGTTCCTTCTTTGATCAAAATATTAAGTCTCTCAAAAAGTAGGTTTTCAATTTCTTCGTCACTTGCCTTTCTTGTGTCATTTACTGTTTTAAGTATACCACCACCTTTTTTAAGAATCTCAAGATAGGATGCACCTTCAAGTTTCAGTTTAAATTCCTCTAATCTATCACCTGCATATATAAGATGAGTATGGGAATCAATAAATCCCGGGAGAGATATATATTCACTTGCATCAAAAATTTCTGCCCCTTTTTCTTCTTTAATTCTCCCTATTTTTTTAATCTTTCCATCTTCAATATAAATTGAAGAGTTTTCAATCAATTTAAAATCATCATCACATACATAAATTTTTCTTATATTTTTAAGAATCAATTTCATTTTTAAAAAAATATTATAAAGGATTATAATAAAAAGATGAAAAGGATTTTAAAAAACATTTTTAATTTTTTCTTTCCTTATTTATGTTTCTTATGTGAAAAAGAGATTAAAGAAGATGAAATTATATGCAATGAGTGCTTTGAAGAAATAATGAGACTTATTATAAAAGAGCCTTTTTGTAAAAGATGCGGAAAAGAAAAAAAGTATAACCATAAATGTGAAAAGATTTTCAAATTTGATGAAATAATACCTTTATTTCATTACAGAGGTAAAATTTTAGATTTGATACATAATTATAAATATAAAAGAATGATAAAAATTTCAAAAATTTTGATCCCCCTTTTAAAAAACAGGATAGAAAAAATAGAGGAAAAATATGACTTTATCATTTCAGTTCCCCTTCATCCTGCAAGAAAAAGGGAAAGGGGGTTTGACCAAAGTGAGATATTTTGTAATGAGATTGCAAAAAAACTTAAAATTCCTTATATAAAAAATGGAATTTATAGAATAAGATATACAGTGCCACAGGCAAAAATAAAAGAGGAGGAAAAAAGAATAAATAATATAAAAGGAGCATTTAAAGTAGATCTTGATTTAAAAGATAAAAAAATAATAATATTTGATGATGTTTTAACAACAGGAGCAACTTTAAATGAATTATCCGAGATTTTAAAAGAAAGGGGTGCTTTAAAAATACTTGTTTTGACGATTGCAATTGCATGACCCAAATAGAAAAAATTAAAGAGAAAAAGAAAATTATAAGGGAAAAGATATGGAAAACTCTTGAAGAAAAAAATGTTGCAATTTTTCCTGGTTCTTGGAATAGAATACCAAATTTTAAAGGTGCTGAAAAATGCACAAGATTTTTAGAAAGAATCCCTGAATGGAACAAGGCAAAATTTATAAAATCAAATCCTGATTCGCCCCAGAAATGTATAAGGGAAAAGGCACTAAAAGAAGGGAAAACAATTTATATGGCTTTTCCAAGATTAAGAGAATTAAAATGTTTTATAAAAATTGATCCTGAAAAAGTAAAGGATATATCATTCGCTTCAACAATAAAAGGGGCATTTAAACTCGGTGAAAAGGTTCATCCAAAAGAAATTGAAAGAATAGATTTAATAATCGCGGGCTCTGTAGCAGTAAATCTTAATGGGAAAAGATTAGGGAAAGGTGGGGGATATTCTGATTTAGAATATGCTATAGGAAGAAATTTTGGATTTATAGATAAAAATACAAAGATAATTACAAGCGTCCATCCACTGCAAATAATAGATGAAGAGATACCTTTTTTACCCCACGATATACCTGTTGATTACATAATAACACCTTTTAATTTACACAAAATAGAAATTAATATTCCAAAACCTGAAGGAATATTATGGGAATTCCTTGATGATGAAAAAATTGAAAATATACCAATTTTAAAAGAGATTAAATGCTTTCATAATGTTTGAAATTCCAAGAAATAAAACAATTATCCCGATTAAAATTTTTAAATTTTTTTCAGGTGTTCTTTTAACAAACAATGCTGAAAAAGGGACAGAAAGAACACTTCCTAAAATAAGGGGGATCCCTATCTTTAAATCTATGCCCTTTCCTATGAGAATATAAATTAAAATGGAAAAAAAACAGATAATCCCCTCTGCAAGAGAGGTTGTCCCTATTGAACTCTTTACAGAGCGACCCGAAGCAATCTGACCACCTGCAACAAGTGGACCATAACCACCTGCAGAAATTCCTTTATTAAAACCACTTAAAAGAGCAATGAATAAAAAAGTTTTCCAGGTAAAAATAACTTTTCTGTTTAAATTTATAAGTATATAAATGCCTATTCCAGTAACCATAACCGCAATATAAAAACTAACAAATTTCTTTGGAAGATTGATTGAAACTAAGGAGGCAAAAATTGCTCCTATCACCCCAAAAATTATAAGAAAATAACTCACTTTAGCATCTTCTGACCTCGGAACATAACCAAGCCCTGAAAGCCTTTTTAAAACTTCTTTATCTTTCCTAAAATCAAACCTCACATTACCAAATTGATGGTGCAATATACCTCCTAATATTCCGGTAATAAATTCTGAAAATAAAACACACGGAACAATTTTTGATGGTGAAAAACCAACTAAAATCAAAATTGGTGTTAAAGAAGTTCCATAACCCATCCCTATACTTGAATCAATAAACTCAAAGAAAAAGGAAAGGAGTGCTAAAGCAAAAAACTTTATCATAATACTAAAATTATACTACAATTGGAGTATAAAAGTCAAATTTTTATTTTTAAATAAATTGCCCTATCTTTTGAAATTTTTTCATAAATGGGAATAAATTTTTCTTTTTCTTTTTTTGCAACAAATATATAACTTACTCCATATTTATCATTAAAATTCTCTTTTAATCCAATCCTTTTTAATATCTCCTCAATTTCTTCATTCCATAAAAAGGATGCGTCTCCTGCTATACTCACAAAAATTATAAAATCAGAATTAAAACTTATAAATTCGTTAAATTCTTTTATATTTTCTTTAAGGTTAAAAATTTTAACATTTGATTTTTCAGGTTCAAAGATAAAAATCCAGATTCCCTTTTTATATTCAAAAGCATAATAATTTTTATCAAAGCCGAATATAACCTTTGAAAATCTTTTGTCAAAATTAAATCCATAAGAAAGAATAAAAAATTCCCTTCCGTCTTTATTTATGAGGATATTTTCTCTATGTATTTTCAAGGATAAAAAAAGATTCTTTATCTCTTCATTTACTATTTTGAGTGATCCGCGCGGAAATGTTGAATAAAAAAAGTGAGAAATGAAAAGTAAAGTTCCAAAAAATAAAAATATGTATCTTTTTATCTTTTTAACCATAATACAAGGTTATTGTCTCTATAAATTACATCATAACCTTCAAAAAAAGAAGCAGGAGAAGAAATTATCTTTTTATAATGAGGTTTTTTATCCTCAACATGTTCAATTTTTAAAAAAAGACTTTTTTCTAAAAGACAGCCTATCAAGCAGCACTGCACTTCAAACTTTTCTTCCCTTCCTTTTTTATAAACAAAAATTGTATCATTTTCTCTTATATATTTAGATAATTCAAAATACGATTTTGCAATATCCTCTCTTATCCATTTTTCAAAAGGTTTTCCTTTATAGTTATTTAAATAACTCCATGGTTTTGGAGAGATAATTCCATTTAAACCTAAAAGAAGTGAATATGCTGAAAGAAAGGATAAAAGTATTTCAACTTTTCTTTGTCTAAATCTATCCCATAAATATATATAGGAAAAAATTGAGGTAAAGAAAAGAAAAATTACAAATCTTGTCCACCATTTATAGGGTATTGTTAAATAAAATAAAAAGAAAAATAAAAAAAGTTTCAACAAATCTAATTTTTTTTCTTTAACACCTTTAAAAAGAAGGATGAATATAGGGATAAAAAAAAGGGTACTTATAAAGATTGGGCCAAATCCACCAAAGCGGTTGTCATACAGATAAAAATTTACTTTTTCCTCTTTTGAAAATTCTAAAAGCCTTTTAAAAATTTCAAAAATATTAAATGTAAAAACAGTGGGGTCTATTTTAAATTCTCCCTTTGAGAGTGTAAATTTAAAAAATTTTATCTCAAATAAGGGAAAGACACTTTTTGTATTTATATAGTTAAAAATATAAAAGTGGAGTGAGGAGAAAAATGAAAAAATTATCGCAAAAATTAAATGAATGTATTTCCTTTTCTTAAAATAACAAATTGATGAATAGATTAAAAAAATAAGAAAAAGTGGAAGGAATGAATATTTTGTTCCTGCACCAAGTGAAAGTGAAAGAAGAGAAAGGAATTTTGAAAAATCATCCCTTTTAATTAGAAAATTTAAAAAAATTATAAAAAAAATATTTGTTTCAATATCAACATATCCTGTTACGCTTTGTTGGATAATCACAGGGGTGAAAAACAGAATAAAAGAAAAGACTGCCTTTTCTTTTTCTATTTCAAATTTTCTTAAAATTGAATACAATGAGAGAATGCCAAAGAATAAAAACAAAAGATGAATTACACTTATTCCCCTTAAAGTATTTGTAAAAAGATAATAATAGGAAAATAAGAATTCAACATTTTTTGGGAAAAAAAATGCTGGCTTTATAAAAAATGTTTCAAAATTTTTATAAGATGGAATGCCTCCTTCTATCAAAATTCTTGAAGAAATTGGCAGATGATATGCATACGTATCCCATCCAGCAGGCGGGTGAAAATACGAAAATCTTAATATAAAAAATATTCCAAAAAATACAAGTAAAAAAAGAAATGAAACAAAAGGATTTTTAAGGAGAATTAAAAAAGAGAAAAGAGAGAATTTTGAGTCTTTCACAAAAAAGGAAAAATTTTTTCTAAAAACAATGAGTAAAATAAAAGATATTATCAGAATGTAAAAAAGGAATGAATAAAAATTTACAAAGTGAAAATAACCAAAAAAAGGGAAAAATGAAATTAAAGATAAAATATAAAGTAAAAAGGCAGAAATTAATTTATCTATGAAAGAAAAACTTTTTTTGAAAGAATAAAGGAAAAGCATAAAAGAAAGATAAAGAAGAAAATTTAAAAGGAAAAACATCTACAAATATCCTAAATTTTTGAGTCTCTCCCTTATTTTTTGAATTTCTTCTTTTGTAAGTTCGGTCTCTTTATTTTCTCTACTAATTGAAACAAGGTCTCTCAACACATATACAATAAACTCGTTAACACTTGAAAAACCGGTCCCTTCAATAATTTTCTTTAATTTATTATAAAGTGGTCTTGGAATTTTTATAGTAACTTTATCCCTCATAGATAAATTTATGCCGGGAGGGGGATTTGAACCCCCACAGGATTTCCTCCCAGCGGATTTTGAGTCCGCCGCGTCTACCTAATTCCGCCATCCCGGCAAGGTTTATAAGTATAAAATATTACAAAATTTTATTTCAATTGAAACTTTTTTATCTTTTTCCTCGTATTTTATATAAATGAAATGTGAAATAATAGAAGAGAAAATAATTCAAATTCTTGAGGGTGAAAATCTTTCTAAGGAAACCTTTATTCATATTGAAAAATGCTCCTCCTGTAAAAACTTTTATAATTACATAACTCTATTAAAGAACGAAATAATTAAAATTGAGAAATTTGAACCCTCTTTTGATTTTGAAGAAAGATTAATATCTTTAATTTTAAAAGAGTCAAATTGTCTAAAAATTTCTGCCTTTTTATTATCTTCTTTTATCTTTTTATCAATTTTATTTTTATTATATTCTTTTAAAAAAATTATAATGTTTGTATCAAAAATGGCATCCTTGTTTAAAATTCTTTCTTCTATTTTTGAATTAAAAACATATTACATAATCACTCCAGTTGTTTTTACATTCATTATAACAGATATAATTTTTCTCTTTATTTTAGGTTATTTACTTAAAAAAGTTGCTTTAAAGGAGGTGAAACTATGAAGAAATTATTAATCCTCCTCTTCACAATATTCTTTTTAAATGCTTTTTATATAAGAAAGGAAGAAAGAATTGAGGAAGATGTATCTATCATAGGTGAATCACTCATAATTGAGGGAGAAGTAGAGGGAGATGTTCTTGTGATAAATGGTGACCTTGAACTATACGGGAAAATCTATGGTGATGTTGCGATCATTGGTGGGAATGCAAATTTATATTCTGGCTCTTATATAAAAGGGAATTTAGCAGCAATTGGAGGAAAAATAAATAAAGAAAAAGATGCAGAAATTGAGGGTGAAATTTCACAAATTTCTCTTGGACCTTTAAATATTCTTTTAAAACTCATTCCCCATAAAGGTAAGGTTAAAGTTAAAATTGAAGAGGATGGAATTAAAACAAAAATTAAAGAAAAGAAAAAATATACAGTGCCTATTTTTCTTTTCATCTGGGGAATTTCCCTTTCTTTAATTATTCTTTTAATCTCTCTTATAGTCCCCCAAGGCATTGAAAATATGGAAACATTTATTGAAAAAAGGATGGGCACCTGTTTCCTCATAGGGTTTTCAGTAGAAATATTTTTTGTTCCGGGTTTAATTTTTTTAATAATAAGTATCATAGGGATACCACTTATCCCTATTTTCATTATGGCATTTATACTTGCACTTTTAATTTCCCTTGCACCTTCTTCTTTATTTGTTGGCAAACTAATTAAGAAAAATGCTCCATTTTTACCCTCACAAACTTATTTTCTCTCCTTTGCAGGTCTTATAATTCTTTTTATAATTTTAATTTTAGGAAATCTTTTAAGGATTGGAAGCGGACTATTCGCATTTTTTGGATTTACCATTAATTTAATAACCTTTTTTATACTATATCTTTATTTTACATTTGGTCTTGGTTCCATTATACTATCACAACTTGGAACAAAAAGACTGTGAATGGAATCAAATGAGGAATATATTGAAAAACTTAAACAAAAAGATGAAAATGCTGTAAGAATCTTTATAAGAGAATATAAGATTCCTCTTTATAATTACATTTATAGAATTGTATATAACAGAGAAGATGCGGAGGATTTACTTCAAGAAGTATTCTTAAAAATTTTTAAAAATATAGATAGTATAGATTTCAAAAGGAATTTGAGAAGTTTTATTTTTAAAATAGCAAGAAACTCCTGTATTGATTTTTTAAGAAAGAGAAAGAGTAGAATACCATTTATTGAAGAAATTTATGAAAGTAAAAATGATATTTATGAAAGGATGAAGTTAAAGGGAAAAATTGAGAGGGCTCTTTTAAATTTAAAAGAGGAAGATAGAGAAATCATAATACTAAAGTATATTGAAAATTTTAAAATAAAAGAGATTTCGGAGATAACCGGGATTCCTGAAAACACAGTAAAAATAAGGATTTTTCGTGCATTAAAGAAACTTGCATCTTATTTTTAATGCCGGGGGCGGGATTTGAACCCGCACGGGTTTTCCCGCATGGCCCTCAACCATGTGCGTCTGCCAGTTCCGCCACCCCGGCAAAAACAAATTATAATATTAAAGAAAATTTAATCTCATTTTCAAATAAATTGATTTTAAAAATAAAAATCCTTAATATTATAAATTTAAAGGAGGGTTCAATGAAAAAATTATTTATGATTTTATTTTTAAATAGTATTCTTTTATCTCTTCCTTACTGGGATGAATACGATTTTATAAAATCTGGACAGGATTTAAAGGGGAAAGCAGTATTTGAGTGGGAAATTAAAAGAGGGGAACATAATTTTCAAACATGGAGTTACATCCATGAACTTTTTCAAACAGCGAGTTTTCTGACAACCTTACAGGTATCTGACACAAATTCTCCTAATTTTGGTGGAATGATTGAAGGTGAGAATGCAATGAATATAATAGAGACTGATAATACCCAGGAAGCAATATGGGTATGGTCAAGATATATAGAGTTAACAGGTGATACATTGTATAAAAAAAATATAAGAAGGGCATGGATATATGTGAAAAATTTCCCTGCATGGAGAGAAGAAGGAACAACAGATTATTATAGGGTATGGAACTGTGGGCTCGGTCTTTTTGCTGAACAAAAATATAGGGAAGTAAATCAGGATAGTTCTTATAAATGGTATGCAGATTCATGCATACTGTATATTCTCACACATGACCTTCCTTTTACAGGGATTGATACATTTTATAAAAGACTTCATCCAAAGGTCCAGAGTTTTGCTGCTGGATGTCTTTATTTATACGCAAAGAGCATAAACGATTCAGCACTTATGGACTCGGCAATTGAAATGGCTATAAGGGTTAAAAACTGGGTTGAACAGAACCCAAGTGCAAGACTCAATGATGAGGTATGGGCTATGTCAGGAGGGACTGTTGTATGGGGTCTGTGTAACTCTATTTTTAAGGATGATAGCGCATTAGGTTATAACTGGCTAAATATGTATATTCCTTTGATGAAATATTATCAGCCAACAGGAGAGTGGAACAACTCATGGAATATATGGTATGCAAGGGCTTATGATGCCTCAGCAAGAATAGCACAAAAACCTGATTGGGATTTATTCCATCATGAGTTAACAGATACTTTGCTAATTCAGGACTCTGATAATGATGGAGGTGTTCCTCCTACAAAAGGAGACCCTCCAACAGGGGATCATTCCTGGATATCCTCTTATATGGTATTTATGGGTTTTGAAAATCTAATGGATTCATTAAAAAATTACGATGTTGGAGTTGCAGAGTTTTTATCACCTAATCCAGGTCTACCAAGTGTTCCATATGATACAATTCCAGTAATTTTAAGAATTCCAAATTATGGTTTTGAACGAGTTGATTATTTTACATTGCACCTTGAATCTCCATTTACATATGATACGATTCTTTCACTCTCCATGGGAGAAGAAAAAGAAGTATATTTAACTGATTGGATTCCAAATTCACCAGGAAATTATAATTTTAAAGCGTATACAATTTTCCCCGCAGATGAGAGAAAATCAAATGATACTTTAAAGTTTTTATATGAGGTAAAACCCTATGTAGTGCTACAGGGATGGATAAGGGATAGTGTGAATCAAAGAGGAATTAAAACAAAATTAGAAATAAGATTTTTAAATGGTAATTTTTATAAATACACAATAAGTGATACAAATGGATATTTCATTACATTTATTCCTGAATCAATATACACTTTAAAATTTTTACAAAGAATTCCTTATCCTGAAATAAGGATTGATTCAATCAAAATAAATTCTGATACATCTATCTATGTTACTACTCTACCTTCTCAACTTCTTGTTATAAATAGAGATTCTGCAGGCAAATATAATGAATATTATAAGGAGGTGCTTGACTCACTAAATTTAAGGTACTGTATATGGGTGGTAAGGGATAGCGGGCTTTTTCATTTCAGTAAAATAAACGAATTTGAAAATAGATTAATCCTATGGTTTACAGGTGATAGTAAAATAAATACCGTTTCCTCATCTGAACAAGAAAGTTTGAAACTATTTCTTCAAGAGGGAGGAAGATTACTTCTAACAGGACAGAATATAGGAGAGGATATAGGAAATACCTCCTTTTATACAAACTATTTACACGCAATATTTGTTGCACCAACCCATATAGGCTCACTTGTTTTTCCAATTAAATCGGATACCTTAGGTTCAAATTTTAAGAAAATTTCAACAATTGGCGCAGCAAATAACCAGAATTCAAAAGATATAATATTAAATGATACATATTCAAACCTTTTTTTAACTTACGATACATTAAATATAAAGGGAGCAGGAATATGGTATAATGATATAAATTTTAACTATAAAATAATATACTTTCCTTTTGGACTTGAAGCAGTGAAAAATGTGTATAATCCATCCTATTCTTCAAGATATGAAATAATGAAAAAATGTTTAGAATGGCTCGGTCTTGAGATAAAAGTTAAGGAAAGAACCTTTCAAAATATGGAAGAAAAGCTCTTTTTCTTAAATATTATAAAGGGAGAGGGTCAAATTATTATAGGAAAAAACCTAAATTTTGAGAAAATAAAATTAATAGATATATGTGGAAGAAAGATAAATATCAAAATCATTCCTTATAAAGATTTTTTGAAAATCCTCTTTAAAGGGAAAGAAGGAATTTATTTTCTTCAATTAGAAAATAATAAAACAAGGATATTTAAATTGGTGATAATTAAGTAAAATTACTTCTTCCAATCACATATAAAAACATTGGTATCGTGGGGGGTCTTACCCTTTCTATTTGAGCAAAAAACAAGTTTTTTTCCACAAGGAGAAAACATCGGGAATGAATCAAATCCTTCAAAATAGGTGATCCTTTCTAAACCTTCGCCATCAGGCTTTATTATGTATAAATCAAAATTTCTTGGTGATTCTAAATTTGCAGAAAATATTATATATTTGCCCGAAGGATGCCACTGGGGTGCAAAACATATCTTTTTAAAATTTGTAATTTTCTTTAAATTTTTTCCATCTATATCAATTATAAAGAGTTCCATCCATGGGGGTGAAACAACCCTTTTTTCTAAAAGTTCAATATATTCTTTTTTTTCCTCCTCTTCCTCAGGATAAAATGCTCTAAAAACTATTTTTTTTCCATCAGGGGAAAACCATGGACCACCTTCATAACCAAACTCGTTTATAAGTTTTTTAACTTCTTTAGTTAAAGGATCAAGAATATATATCCCTATATCTCCTTCTCTAAAAGAGGTAAAAACGATCTTCCCATCTTTTGAAACAATGCCTTCTGCATCATATTCGGGATTATAAGTAAGTCTTTCTATTATTTCTCCTTCCCTTGTTGCAAGATATATGTCATAATCAAAAATTGTCCAGTAGTATCTTTTTAAATTAAGTTTTGGAACTTCCGGACAATCCTTTGAAATATGATGCGTTGATGAATATATTATTCTTTTATCATCTGGTAAAAAGAAAGAACAGGTTGTTCTTCCAAGTCCAGTTGAAACAATTTTTAAATTTTTACCATTTATATCCATTATGAATATCTGGTCACATTTGAATTCTTTTCGTGTGCTTTGAAATATCAAATATTTGCCATCCCATGAAAAATATGCTTCCGCATTATCACCTTCAAATGTGAGTTGCTTTATATTTGATATATATTTTCCCTCACCTTTAAAGATTAAATTTCTTGAACATGAAAAACATATAAGGATTAAAAGGAACAATTTTTTATTCATGTTTACCTCCTATAGAAATATTTCAAGTTCTTTAAAATCCCTTATTTCAAAATCTGGCTTTGGAAAATTCTCTGGATATTTATACCCCTTTGGATTGTAATAGATTGAAAAAATGCCAGCATTTTTTGCACCAACAACATCAAGTTCCGGTCTATCACCTATATGAACAATCTCATTTTTAAGTATATTGAAGTCATCAATTGCTTTTTCAAATATCTCTGGATGGGGCTTTCTTATACCAACTTCACAGGAAAAATAAAAAGCATCAAAGAAATCAAAAATTTTATTTCCCTTTAATATCTCCCTTTCAACATTTGCACCGGGTGTATTTGAAATGATTATTATTTTTTTATTTTTTGATTTTGCCTTCTTCAAAAAATCAACAATACCATTTGAAATATTAAATCCCGCATTTATTAAAAACTCTTCATATACTTTAACAACCCTTTCAACCTTTTCCATACTTACCTCTATTTTTAAAGACATGAGTATATCAGAAACTATCTTTTTTAATGTTATTTCCTTTGTTTCATCATAGGATTTATAAATTTCCCATATTTCATGAGATATATATTTTATCAACTCAGAATTTACATCATACCCCCATTCTTTAAAAACTTTTGAAAGACAGGATGCCCTTTTTCTCCTCATATTTTCAACCTTTTCAGCATCTATAGGAACTATCGTATCCCAGTAATCAAAACTGAATAATTTAAATTTCATAAGTTTTAATTTTAAAGAATATTAAAAAATTTTTTCAATATCTTTTAGCATTTTGAAGTGATTATAATGTATAATAATTTTATGATTAAAATTTATTTAATTTTGTTTTTAATCCCTTATGGGAACTCACCAAACTGGGAAGGATGTTCAGGATATTATTCCACAGGTGGAGGATTTGTTGATATAAATAAAGACTTTTATCTTGATTTTATTATCTCAAATGGGAATGATATGGAAAGGGAGAAAAATGCAATTTGTTTTAATATAAATGGTGTAATTGAAATAAACCCTTCCTGGCTTTCCTTTGATTCAGAATATTCAGGACATCTATCAATAAACGATTTTGATAATGACGGATATATTGATTTTGCAGTAAGCAATTATTTAGGTCCGAATGGGTTTTATTCACCCGGAAATGTAGTAATTTATAAAAATTTAAATGGGAATGTAATTCAAAACCCTTTCTGGAAATCAAAAGACAGCACCTATAATTTTTCCTGTGATTTTGGAGATATTAATGGGGACGGATATGCTGAACTTGCAATTGCAGGAGGAGAAAGATATACAAATAAAAAAGAGTATATAAAGATCTATAAAAATAATAATGGGGTTATTGATACACTTCCCTATTTTAAATCTTTTTATAAATATTATGCCTATGATGTTTTATTTTATGATATAAATAGAGATAACTATCTTGATTTAATTGTTGCATGTGATGGTGAAAAAAACTTAATTTTTTTTAATTATAATGGAGAACTTGAAACAATCCCTTCATGGAGTTCAACTGATTTAGAAGGTTCAATTCAAGTTGATGTTGGTGATATTGATAATAACGGTTTCCCTGATTTAATATTTGCGAACAATGGACAACTTCCCCCTTATTCAAGCAATCTAAAGATTTATTTAAATCCAAATGGATTTCCTAATACAAACCCTGATTATATTCTGGATATTAATAAGGATTATTATTCAACAGTTTCATTATGTGATATTGATTATGATGGAGATTTAGATATAGGTGCTGGTGGATGGTGGGAACCTCTTGTAATTTTTGAAAACTTTAATGGTTATTTTCATAATACACCTGACTGGCAATGGTCTCCTTCAAATCCACAGGATCTTGTCTGTGAAAAAGTAAGTTTTGCTGAAATTGATAAATCCTGGATTCAAAAAGAAGATACATTTATAAGGCAAAATAATATGCCAGTTTATACTTTAAAATTTAGAAATTTATGTGAAATTGAAAATGTTATAAAAATAGATTCTGGAATTAACTTATCAATCCCAATAAATTTTTATACATATTCGCTTGAATCAGGATGGATCTCGATAAATAAAAGTATAACCCAAGACCATGATACATTTTTAATTAAATATAAGATTCCATCAAGTTATGATATAAGTATAACAAACTGGGAAGAAAATAGAGGGAACTTTTATTTCCTTTCAAATTTACAGGATATAAGTGAAAAACCTGTAAAATTCAAGAATAAAGAAAGAAAATGTATAATAGTTTATAAGGAATTTAAAAAGAAAATTTTTGATTTATCAGGGGAAAAAAAGAGAGTTTTAAAAAATGGAATTGGATTTATAAAGGATAAAGGGAAAATAATAAAAGTTATTATCCTTCAATAATTTTTTTCATCTTCTCTCTTATTATATCAAGTTTCTTCTTAATCTCGTCTTTCTCAATCCTTTTAAGTTCTATGGATTCTGTTAACTCTTTCTCCTGAGCTTTTAATTCTTCTATCCTTTTTTCAAGTTCTATTCTTTTATCCTCAAGTTCTCTAACCATTTTACCTACCTCTGACTCAAGAGCCTCCCTTTTTCTTGTCTCAAGTTCTGCCCTTGTACTTTCTATCTCTTCTTCCATTTTTTTCTTTTTCTCCTTTAGTTTTTCTATATCCTTTAAAACATTTTCCTTTTCCTTTTTTATTTCTTCAAGACTCAAAAAGGCTGTATGTTCTCTTTCATAAACTGCAAATTGTCTCTGTATATTAGAAAAAATAAAAGTTTGAATTAAAATCAAAATGATTATAAATAGAACTAAACCAACCCCTCCAATTTTTATAAGAAAATCAAGAGGTAAAATACTTTTTACTTGAGGCATCCTTAAGCCGAGATGCACCTCCCCAATTTTTACATCTTTCTCCTCTCCTTTAAAAATTATAGGGGTTACAATCTCTGTAATTTCTCCAATATTTTTTATATCCGTGTTTAAATCTTTTAGCATTGAAAAGTTATAAAAAGAGGAAAAATTTTTACCAACCTCATCTTCTTTTAAAGAACCCAATATTTTTCCATCTGGGTCTATCACAACAAGGTAAGCAATCTCCTTGCCTTCCCCCATTTCCTTTATTTTATCTCTTATTACTTCAAAATTTTCATCAATAACAAAATCAACTATTACATTTGCAAGATTTTCTACACTTGCTTTATAGAAATTTACAAAATTTTCCATAGATTCTGCTTTCTTTTTAGGATAAAAGTAATATACTGCAAAAATAATACCACCAAGAAAAATTATATTAAAAATAAATATCAAAATTTTATATTTATTCATATTTTAATTTTAAATTATACAAAAAATTTTTCATTTTGTCAAACAGAAAATAAAAATTTAACTCTTTAAAACCCTCATTGAAAGGTCTATCCATCTTGAAGAATGAGTCAAATAACCAATTGAAATATAATCTATTTTAAGTTCCTTATAATCTTCTATGTTATCAAGATTTATACCACCTGAAACTTCTATCTCACATTTTCCATCACATATTTTTATTGCCTCTTCAATTTCATGAACTGACATATTATCACAGAGCAGGATATCGGCTCCATATTTTATCGCTTCTTTAACCTCTTTAATGTTTTTAACCTCAATCTCTATCTTCATTCCTGGTGGTTTATTTTTCTTCATTTTCAAAATTGCATTTTTTATACCACCTGTAAATATTATGTGATTATCTTTTATAAGTATTCCTGAATCAAGGGAAAATCTATGGTTAAAACCTCCACCTATTTTTACCGCGTATTTTTCAAAAATTCTTAAACCAGGTGTTGTTTTTCTTGTATCTAAAATCTTAATCCTGCTTCCTTTTAACTTCTCAACAAATTTTCTTGTGGTTGTTGCTATGCCACTTAGTCTCATCAAAAGATTTAAAACAAGTCTTTCTGATTTAAGAATACCTTTTGCACTCCCTTTTATCTCTATTAAATCCTCATTCTTTTTAAATTCTTCACCATCCTTTTTTAAAAATTTTATTTTAAAATTTCCAAAGTGCCTCAATATTTCAGGGATAAATATGCCTCCTGCAAGAATACCTTCCTCTTTTGAATATACAACACCAATCCCTTCAAAATCATCTTCAATAACTCCCTCAGTTGTTACATCACCTTTCCCTATGTCCTCTTCTATCCATATTCTTATATATTTATCTATATTCATTAGAATTTGAATGAGGCTCCTACAAGAACTTTAAAATGACCACTACCGATCCCTGTTCTTTTATCAAGGTGTTTTATGTATTCAATTGAAGCAGCACCTGTAATGTCCTTTGTAAGTGCATAATTTAAATCAATATTGAAGTTGGAAGAGGTGGAATGGTCAACCCTATTACCTGTGAGTGATTTTGTCTCACTTAAACTAAATCTTACATTAACATTTAATTGGCTCTTTAGTTTCAAAATACTTGTTTTTAAAAAAGGAAGTCTTATTCCCTTTGGATTACTGTAGGAAAAATCAAAAGAACCTGAAAATGTCCTTGATTCACTACTTGTGGAGTAACTGGCTGTTTGGCTCGTTGACTTTCCTGTTCTTCTATTTAAATTATAGGAAAAATTAAATCCGACACCGTTTCTTAATCTACCCTGAAAACTTAAAAGAGGGGAAAAATTGTTTGATTCATTAATATTCAAAGAGGTAAAAGAAACTGTTTTTTCAACTTCTTTTGCATATCCTGATTGAAAGTTAAGGGAACTTAAATATCTCTTTAAGTTTGAAAATTTCGTATGAACTCCTGAAACTGTCAAGTTAACTGATGGAAATTCAACTCTATGCGTCTTTGAAGGAGGAGAATTGAATGGTCTTGCTATTCTATCATTCACTTCATATTTTAAATCTATATTTAAGAGTTCAAAGTTAAAGCCTGTTGAGACATTTTTTCTTTCATCTTCAATTATATTATTAGATAAAGAATATGGAGATGTGGAATCAAAAGGAATCTTATGGGTAAAACCAAACCGATAATTATAATCAGGCAATTTTTTCAAACTATAATAACTGCTTTGAAAACTCTTTGTATAACTTAAACTGAAAGGGTTTATATTCCTTAAAAATTTAAAACCTTCCTTTGCCTCTTTTTTAAGTAAGAATATCATTTTATCCATAATTTTAACAAAATCAATACTTGAGTTAAAACTGTAAGAAGAATTTGAGGAGATGTTATCCCATGGAATTTTCATAATTGAATCACTAACATTTGTATTTCTTGTTGAATTGAAATTAGAAGTATAACTGGAGGAAAAAGAATTTATAAATTCCCTGAAAATAAAAGGTAAAGTTGGTCTATAATTTAAAGAGAAATTTTGAGAAAAATTCCCGATTTCACCCCACCATTTTTCTGTAATTTTTTTCCTTCTAAGGTCATACCTTTGAGAAGATGAAAAGTTCAAATCAATACTTCTTAAAGGTCTAAAGGAAATCCCCTGTGAAGGGTTAAGAGTAAAATTCTTTGTGCTCCTATCTTTTATATAAGAAGAATCACGAAAAGTATATCCCTTTTGAATTGAGAAACTGTAATCTAATGAAGTATTTAAGTTTGTAGGGAATGGATTTATCTCTTGACCAAGAAATTTAAAGCCTGAAAAAATTATCGGGAGAGAATAACTTGCTCTTGAACCAAAACTTTGTAATGTATCCAAAGTTAAGGGATCTTTTTTATAATTCTCAATTTTTCTAAGATTTAATGAAACTTTATCAATTGTATATTGAAGAATTTTATTTTTTGAACCTGATTTTGAAAAATCAATTGCAAAACTTTCCTCAAGCCTATCTGTTTTATTCAATTTACTTTGCCCCGGGGTTAATATAATATCAGAGGCTGGCATATATTTTGGAAATTCATAAGTTCTTTTATAGCCAAAACTTAATGGAATATTGAATCCCTCTACAGGAATAAATTTATTTAAATAAAGTGTAGTACTTATATCATAAAGATGACGGGTTGATAAATCTGAAAATGAGCCAGGTGAATAATTTAAATCTCTAAAACCTGCTTGAAAATTCTCATACCTTAAACCATAACTGAGAAGGTCAGCAAGATTACCATTTAAGGATGCTTCAATTCTATAATGGGACTCCCTGAATGGTTTGTTTACTCTAAGTTCATCAATCCATACCTCACCTGTAATTTCTTCCTCTGATAGATTTAAGATTCCAAAAGAGTATTTGGAAACTGCTTGCAAATTTGGATTCCCTTTAACAAAATAGGAAGGATGTTCTGGATTTTGATATAGATAATTTATCTTTTCAGGTGGTCTTTTATTCTTTGTATCAATAAATTTGAGTGGGTCAATTTCTATATTAACCCATGAACCTCTTGGAATAATTTCTCTATATTCATAATAATTTAAAGTGTCAACTCCACTATAAAACCTTGCTACAAAATATTTTAATGAGGATAAATTTAATTTATAAGCCCTTACCCATAACTTTATTTTATTATAAGAATTTATTATATTTTCAGGTCTATAATTATTCTTTGTTGCATTTGCAAAATGTGTATTCTTTAAATTTTCAAACTTTAAAACAAGTGATGCCTCTCTTTCAACTGCACCTGTCATAGGGTCTCTATAAAGTTTAATTGGTGGCGGCTCGTATATACTATGTTCTTTATTATTATAAGTTGTAACATAGAATTTCTCATTTAAAGTATCAACAGGAACTCCTGAATCTGTCATGAATATACCATTTTTTATATATCTACTCCCTACAATTTTAATTGATGCAATGTATATCGTATCCTCAGAAGTTAAGTTTGAAATCCATATTCTCCCAAATTTTATTCTTGAAAGGTCTGGATTTCCTATTCTATTACATCTTAATGTATCATTTAAATAGATTCTATAAATTTTAAAACCAGAAGGACTTTTATAATAGTAATTAGTATCATTTTCAAGGTCTATAACATATTCAAAGAGATTATCTGGTTCATTTATTCTTCCATCTTTATCAAGATCTTCTTCATCTAATCTTGCATTATTTTCTGTTCCATTAATCTTTTCAATATTATCAAGGTCATAATCGTCATTTCCATCATCACCAGGTCTTAACTCATTATCTCTGCCTTTAACACCATCAAGTCCTGTATCCTCATCAGGGTCAAGTTGTCCATTATTATTTTTATCTTCTGTATCTCTTTTTAAAGGGTCTCCTTTTAAATTACCACTCTTATCTCTCCAGAAAGTGTTTTCATTCATTGAATTTGCAAGGTCTATCCCTAATATTCCCTTATCACCCTTTAGTATTATTTCAATATACTCATATTTTGAAAAATTAAATCCATTAGGAGAAATCAAAGTATGAAGAGAAACCCATTCATCTGGCTCATTTTTTAATGGTTTATAAATAATTTGCATTACATCTATAAGGTCATCCTTTTCTTCTTTTGGAAGATTTGGGTTTATATCACCCTTTCTAAACAAATTATTCCTTGTTGTCCATGTTATTTTTTTACATAAATCATCAATAGACTTACCTTGTGGCGGGGAACCTCTTTGCCAGTAAAGATATGAGGAAGGAAACTCAAAAGACTCTTCAACCCCTTCCATATCATCAAGCAAAGCAGAACCATAAATATTTGGATTCGGAAAGGATTGATTATATATAAGATTAAACCTTACATCAGATTCTTTTTCGGTTTTCACAATTGGCATTTTATCACATAGTTTTGTCAAAAAAAATGGACTTGCCTGTGTTTTTAAATTCATTGTATACTGCGCCATCCTTACAGGTTCTTCTCCAAGCCTTGGTCTTTTATCAATGCTTGACTCCATTCTTGTAACAAATATATTTTCAAGACTTAAATTTTTCCCCATATCATAGGTTGATTTAAGTCCTATTAAACTTTTTTGTTTAAGTTGGAAAATTTGTCCTATTTCATAATTTATTTTAAGTTCCTTTGTTAATTCTCTATAATAGGCAGGATTCAAAATGAGAAGCTCACCTGTTTCATAATCCAGTTGATAATCCTCACCACGTTTCCACTTTTCATCACCAAAATATATCTCTTCTGAACCTTCTAAAATCCCGTAATCAAGTTGAATCTTTTCTTCTCTTCTTTGTGCTTTAAAAATAATCTTATATTTTCCATAATCAGGATGCTGGTCATAATCTTCCTGGGAATAGTAATAAATTGTTGTATCTTTTAAAGTTAAAGAATCAAACATAAACGGCATTTCTTGAGGAAAAATGAGGTATGGAATTTGAATTGGTCTAAAATTATTAGGAAGTAAAGGATCAATTTCACCATCATTATTATAATCAAGATTAAGTATTTTTATAATATTTTTACCATTTTCATCATACGGAAGAAGTCTGCCTGTGGTAACTCTATAAATTTTAATATTCTCAACATTTGTCCCAATATAATAAACATTTCTTAATTCGTTCCACCATGTTGGATCATTTTTATTTCTTATCCCCCTTTTTCTTATAAGTAAAAGTGTATCAGGATTTGTTGTATCCCTGAATGAACCGATTTTAAGCCCTGTTTTTGTTATATAAGCAACTGCTAATTGTTTATTACCTTCAATTACTATATCTTTAAGCCATATTATATTCTTTTGTCCACTTACATAGGACCAATCAGTTTCATAATCAAGCATTTTAAAATAGGAAAGGGTATCAATAAAGGAATCCTGGTTTTGAGGATTTAAAAATAAATAGGCTTTATTTTTCCCGACTAAATTATAATTATCGCCATCATCATAAAATACCCATAATGTATCAATTTCTTCATTTTGTAGAAGAGGTATTTTAAAGAAAGCACCTCTTACAAATTCATAATCCCATAGAGTATCTTCTTTTATAAAAGTTGGGCTCTTTGTAACCTTTTTTGCCTGACCCTGCTCCCTTGAAAGAATACCTTCAAAAGAAACTGGTCCAAGTTGAAAAACACCTCTTAATCCAAAAAGACCCTTTCCACCAGCACCCTGAGAAGAACCTAAATTAAACTGGGTATTTCCTGCTTCTAATAGTTTTATAATCTCATCCTCATCACCCTGATATTGTAATTTTACAGTATTTTTGTATTGAGCCTCCCTTTCTGAATCGTGGTCAAGATTAACCTTTATTTTATTTCCAATTGTTCCGAGAGCATTCACCCTTAATTTCTGATTCATTTCAGGATGAGGCAGATTTGATGTTTCGGTTATTGCTGGATTTCTATAAAGGTCCTTTGTAACACCAAAGGAAATATCCTGAGAACCTGAAATTTTAATACTTGCACCCTCACCTATTCCCAAAACTTTTGGTATTGGAATTGGTATATCAATTTCTGGAATAAGACCGCCTGTTTCCTGAAGCCTTTTTTTAAAAACACTGTCTCTTATACTTTTATAAACTATTTCCCTTTCAATTTTTTCTTCTCTTTCTTCTTTTATCTCTTCAATATTTTTAACCTCTATATCATGAATGAATTCATTTGCACCTTTATATTCTACATAAAATTCCTCAAAAAAAATATTTGATGAATCCCTTACATATTGAGAAAGTAATCTGTTTTCAAGGGAATCCTGAATCCATAGATTTATAAAAAATATTATTAAAGTGTTCATTTTTTATCAAAAAAAATAGATATTAAAAAAAGGAGTATTATTCCTATTGTTATGGATGAGTCAGCAATATTAAATATTGGCCATCTTAAATTTTCAGAAATTCCAACATCTATAAAATCAATAACTGCTTTAAATCTCAATCTATCAATAAGATTCCCAATTGCTCCACCAAATAAAAGTGAATAAGGGATTATATAGATTTTTTTCTTTTCAAAAATTAAAAAGAGAATTAAAATTAAAATTATAATAAAGGCAATAACCTCATAGGGAAAGAACTTCGGGAAAGGAATTCCCCAGACTCCAAATGGATTTTTTATATAAGTAATCCATATATAATTACCCATGATTTTTAAAGGCTCACCATAAGGTAAATTTTTAACTATTATATATTTTAAAATTTGGTCAATAAAAATTACAAATAAACTAATTGCTCCAAAAATAAAAAACTTATTTTTTAATAAACTCTTCTTTCTTTTCAATTTCTTCCTGACATTTTATACAATACCTTGCATACGGAACTGCTCTTAATCTTGAAACTTCAATATTTTTATTACATCTAAGGCATATCCCATATTCTCCTCTTTCAATTCTCATAAGGGCATCTTCAACCTCCTTAAGTCTTCTATGGGCAGTTGAAGCAAAAATTGAAATCTCTTCTGTAAATTCTTCATTAGATGCCATATCAGCAAGATGATATGAAAATTTTCTATCACCTGTTTCTTCAAAAATATTCTCTTTAAGTTTTCCCTCTGATTTTCTTAAAATTTTTAAGAGTTTTTCCTTTTCAAGTAAAAGTTTCTTTTTTAAAGCATTTAAAGTTCTCTCATTCACTTTGCCCCCTTATTTTTTTTATAATTTCATAACATCTTGGACATAAATCCTCAAAATCCTCATCTTTTCTTAAATTTTCAGAGTACATCCAACATCTAATACATTTCCTTCCTTTTGCTCTATCAACAAAAACTTCTATTTTTAAACTTTCATCATAAAGATTTTCTTCAAAATAAGAAGGTTTTTCAAAAAATACATCGGAGACAATAAATATTTCTTTTAAATACTCTTTATATTTTAAAAGAATATCAAACTTTCCATTAAAATATAAATTTGCCTCAAGAGAACTTCCTATAATTCCCTTTTGTCTCACATTCTCTAAAGCCTTTAATACCAAATCTCTTATATTTTTAATTTGTTCAAAATCATTAAATATTTCTTCATCATAAAAATTAAAATCTCCTATTTCTTCAAAAAATATACTCTTTTCTTTTTTACCGGGCATTTTTGAGTATGCTTCCTCGCATGTAAAACTTAAAATGGGCGAACCAAAAATAAGAAGTTCTTTTAAAATTAGATAAAGGGCGGTTTGGGCACTTCTTCTTTGAATCCCTTTTGAATAGGAAACATACAACCTATCCTTTAAGGCATCAAGATAAAATGAAGAAAGGGTATCCGAACAGAACGCGTAATAATCTTTAAAGAATTTATGGAATTCAAAATTTTCATAGTTTTTTGTCCATTCCTCTCTTTTTATTTTAAGTAAAGATAATATATATTTATCAAAGGGAAGCATATTTTCAAAAGGAACTTTATCATTTTCTGGATCAAAATCATATAAGTTTCCAAGTATAAACCTGAATGTATTTCTTATTTTCCTGTATATCTCCACATTCCTATTTAAAATTTCATCAGAGAGTCTTACATCCTGAGTATATTCAGATGAGGCAGCCCATATTCTCAATATTTCTGCTCCATATTTATCACATACTTCAATTGGATCTATAACATTCCCTAAGGATTTATGCATTGCCCTTCCCTCTGCATCAAGCGTCCATCCATGAGTTATACATATCTTATATGGACTTTTTTCTCTAAGTGCCATACTTAAGACAAGGCTTGCATTAAACCATCCTCTATGCTGATCAGGTCCTTCAATATATAAATCAGATGGCCATGAAAGATTCCTTTCCTTTAAAACTATAAGACTTGTTAATCCCGAATCAATCCATACATCAAGAATATCAAACTCCTTTTCAAATTCCTTTGAACCGCATTTATCACATCTTACACTTTCATCTATGAATTCTTTCAAATCATGGTTCAGCCAGGCATCACAGGTTTCGTTTTTTGTTTTTTCTGAAAGTTTTTCAATCACACCAAGATTTAAAAATACATCATTACATCTTTTGCATCTTAAAGCAGGAATAAATACACCCCACGCTCTCTGTCTTGAAATACACCAATCAGGTCTTTCTACAACCGCTGCTCTTATCCTGTTTATACTATTCTCAGGAACCCATCTTATTTTTTCTATCTCAGATAGTGCCCTTTTTCTTAAATCTAAATGCTTAAGTGAAAGAAACCATTGTGAAGTTGCTTTGAATATAAGTGGATTCTTACATCTCCAGCAATGTGGATAACTATGTAAAATTTTTGAAGATTTTAAAAGCTTTTTTTTCTCTCTTAATATTTCAATAACTTTCAGAGAGGCTTCATCAACTGAAAGTCCTTTAAAAATCTCTCCTGCTTCAGAAGTAAATCTTCCACTATCATCAATTGGAGATAAAACAGGAAGGTTATATTTAATTCCAACTTCAAAATCTTCTTTACCATGCCCCGGAGCAATATGAACAATACCTGAGCCAACTAATTCTGTGACAAAATCTGCAAGGATTCCTTTTGAAATTCTTTCAAAAAATGGATGTAAAAATTCTTTATTTTCAAATATTTCTCCTTTTTCTCTTTTTAAAATTTTTATATCTTCAAAGGAAAGTTCCTCTTTAATCCTTTCAAGGGCAGGTTCTGCAACGATAAATTTCCTTTTATTCACTTCAATTTCTAAGTAATAGAAATCCGGATTGAAAGCGAGCCCTAAATTTGATATTATTGTCCATGGTGTTGTTGTCCATACAAGTATTTCTGTATCCTCATCAAAGGGAAAGTTTTCTCCCTTTTTAAAATTCATTGTAAAATAAATAGAAGGGGATTCTTTATCTTTATATTCAATCTCAGCCATTGCAAGGGGTGTATGACAGTAAGGGCAAAAATGAACCGGCATAAAACTCCTGTAAATATAACCCTTTTTAAACAGTTCAGCAAACAGTCTTAACTCCTCTGCTTCATATCTTGGATCCATTGTTAAATAAGGATTATCCCATTCACCTATACATAAAAGCCTTTTAAACTCTTCCTTTTGAATTTCTGTCCATTTTGCTGCATATTCTCTACTTTTTTCTCTTATAATTCTTTTTACTTCGGGTTTTTTAAGGTTTTCAGGGTCTTTAACAAGTTCATAAAGTTTTTTATTTTCTTGAATAACTTTATTTTCAATTGGCATCCCATGATTATCCCAGCCAGGAATATAAGGTGATTTATATCCCTTAATAAAATAAAATTTTACTATAATATCTTTAAGAATTTTATTAATTGCTGTTCCTAAATGTATATGCTCATTTGAATAAGGAGGACCATCATGTAAAATAAAAATACCTTTATTTTTTCTTTCAAGTAATTTGTAATATATCTTTTCTTTATCCCAATATTCTATTATTTCTTTTTCCCTCTTTGAAAGATTTGCTTTCATTGAAAAATCTGTCTTTGGTAAATTCAGTGTATCCCTAATTTCCATCACCCTTCCTTTTCAACCATGTTCAAATAAGTCTTTATTTTTAAATCATCAGGGTATTCTTCTAAAAGGTTTTTCCATATTTTTTTTGCTTTATTTTTCTCACCCTTTTTATAATAAACAAGACCAAGAAGTGTAAAAGCCATTTTATATTTGGGATTCAAATTTAAAACTTCTTTTAAAATCTTTTCAGCTTCTTTATATTCACCTTTTTGAATTAAAGAGTGTGCAAGTAAAGTTTTAATATCAAGAAATCCAGGTGCTATCTGAAGTGCCTTTCTAAATTCTTCCACAGCTTTATCGTATTCACCTATTTCAAAATATGTCTCTCCAAGTTTTTTGTAAGTATTGGCGAGATTATTCTTTATAGTTTGTGGAATTCCGCCACTTCCTTTTTCAAGTAAAACGGCCTTTTCATAATATTTTGAAGATTTTTCAAATTCTCCTATATCATTCAGAACAATAGCCATATTTATATTTGCTTCAACATAATCAGGATTTATTTGAAGAGCCCTTTCAAAACTCTTGATTGCATCTTTAAAAAGACCAAGAGTATAATAGCATAGACCAAGAAGGTTATGATAGTCTGCATAATTTGGATGTATTTTTATTGCCTCTTTTAATTTGGGAATAGCCTCCCAAACTTTTCCCCTTTCATAAAGCTTTTTACCCTCGTTAAAAAATCTTTCTCCTTTATCCATAAGTTTTTTATTATATAAAATTTTATCCTTCTATTTCAAATATTCTTCTTGACTTAGGAACCTGTGATTTTAAAACATCATTATGAACAATGCCAACACCTAATGGAAAGTCTTTATAAAAAACCACAACTTGCCCTTTTATTTGTGAAGAAATTTTTGTGTCCTTACCCAAAAGAAAACTTTTTACATTCTCAAAATTTTCAATTTCTAATTTTCTATTTTTTATAAGTTTACCAAAAACCTGCACAAAATTTGTAGTAAGTTTATATCCCTTTGAATATTTTCTTAAAAATCTTAAACCTTTTCTCAGAGCAAATGGGTTTACAATTTCTTTAATTTTCTTTGATAGAATCCATATCTCATCTTTTTTAACATAAAATAAAAAGTTTCCAAAATTTTTCCTTTCCAGCCCAAACTCGTTTTCAAGAAAAAAGAAAGCTTCTTTTATTTCTTTATCATCAATATCAAAAATTTTATTCTCCTCTTTTAAATAGAACTTCTTTTCCCTTTTAATAGTATCCTTTTTGCGTAAAAGTGCAATATAAAAACCTTCAGATAGAATATCCTGAGGATATATTCTTATTGTTTTTTGAGTATCATTTAAAAAAGAAATATCATTAAAACTTTTGAACCCCTTCCTTGAAGGGATTTTTTCATTTTTTATCTCAACTATTTCAAGAGGGAAACCTTTTACCATTTCATTTACCAGGTATTCATTTTCTTTAATTGAGAGTGTGCATGTTGAATAAACCATTTTCCCTTCGGGCTTTAAGGCTTTTAATGCAGATTTAAATATCTCCCTTTGAATTTTATAAAATTTATCTATTTCTCTTGGATGCCACCATTTCAAGATATCAGGATATTTATCTATCATACCAAGAGAAGAACATGGTGGATCAACTATAACTTTATCAAATTCTTCAAAAAAGATATCACCTATTTTCTGTGCATCAATCCTTGTAACCACTACATTTAAAAGCCCGATCCTGTCAATATTATGGGAAAGCGCCCTAAGCCTTTCAATATTTATATCGTTTGCAAGTATAACTCCATTATTTTTTAAGCAAATACCTGCCTGTGTTGTTTTTGAGCCAGGTGCAGCACATATGTCAAGGATTTTTTCATTCTCTTTTATATCAAGAATTTCTACGGGTATCATTGAAGAAAGGCTTTGAATGTAAAAGAAACCTAAATAGTGTTCAATCGTTTTTGATATTTCAAAAGGCTGTTTTACAACTTCTAATGCATAGGGAATAATATCATTTTTTTTAATTTCAAATCCTTTTTTATTTAAAATTTTTAAAAGTTCTTCCCTTTCTATTTTTATCAAATTAACCCTTATATAGGTAGGAAGTTCTTTTCTTAAAACTTCAAGGAATTTTTCAAAATCATTTTTATCATAAAAAATTTCGGAAAGAGTATTGTATATCTCTTTAATCACTTTAAAAGAGAATTTAAATAATCTATGAATATTTTTTTATCTTCGTAAGGAATATTTGAATTCAAAACCTTAATTAAATTTATCTTTATTATCTTATCCTCCTCTATTATTTCTTTTGGAGAGGGCAAAGGTGTGTAAGGTTTTGGTCTTTCAGCGTATCTTTTTTGGGTAAATTCTCTTTTATATACAGACCTTTGGATTTCAAGCATTCTTGAAAGTATTCTTTCCTGCCTCTCTATAATTTCCCTTTTAACTTCGCCTCTTTCAATTTCTTCAGAAATCTTTTTCATCTCTTCCATAATTTTTTCCAGTTTACCCTGAAACTCTTCTGGTCCTTGCGCACCTTTAATTTCTTCCAGCATTTCTTTTAACTTTTCTGCAAGTGATCTTTGCATCACGGCAATTCTTTCAACCTTTCTTAACATTTCTTCTGAAGGTGCTTCACCAATTTCAAATGGCAAAATACTTTGAGTTAATTCATTTATACGGGATTGCTCCTTAATCATTTCTGAAAGCCTTTTTAAAGCCTCAAGTAGTGCAGAAGAAGCACCCTGCCCTCCTTCCTCCATTTTTAATATTTCAAGACAGATAAGAGTTAAATAATTCTCCATCTCTTCTGAAATATTTTTTAAATCTTTAATTTCAAATATTTTTATTTTTTCATAAAGCTCTTCTGATTTATAATAGGTTGAAAATACATAGTTTAAAACTTTTTTCGGGAACATAAGATTAACTTTTGCAATTTCACTTACCTTATCTTTAAATCTCCTTATAGTTTCCTTATTTTTAAAAATTTCCTCTTCCAGATCTTCAATATTTTCCCTTTTTTCAATCTTTTCTGTTATTCTCTTCTGATTTTCAGAGAGAAATAATGAAGAAAAGAATATCTCTTCAAGTTTCTCCTGTGAAATTTTACTCCTCATTGCGAGAAGGTCACTTAAGGCTTTTTCTGTTTTCTCTCTTGCTTTTTTCACATGCTCTTTTGAAGAAGAAATTTTCCCCTTACAATTTTTTTCACCATGTAAAAACAACTCTTCTCCTTTTTCAAAATCCTTACTCCCGGACTCTATTTCTTCTTTTGCTTCCATAATTTCTTCACCAACTCTTTTTTCCTTATCTTTAAAACCTTTTGAAATATCCTCCATTTCTTTTGACAAATTTTTCATTTCTTCTTTTAAATTTTCAAACTCACTTATTGCAATTTTTTCCATATCTTTTATGATTCTTTCCATCTTATCTTCTATCTTCTTCATCCTTTCAACCATCTCTTTTAACTTTATTTCCTGCCTTACCCTTTCAAGAAACTCTTTCATCTGCTCAATCTTTTCCTTTAAAATCTCCTGATTTAAAACGAGATTTTTATATGCCTCTTTTAGTTTTTCAGGGTCAAGTTTTTTAATTGCTTCTTTTATCTCTTCTAAAATCTTTTTTAATTCAGGTGTCATTATCTCATTAAACAGTTCTTTTAATTCAAACAGTTTTTCCTGAAGTTCTATATCAAGAGGATATCTTTTCAAAAGTTCAGATACTTTTTTAGAATACTCTTCAAATCTCTCAGAGATTTTCTCAATACTTTTCCCTATTTCTTCAACCATCTCCTTAATCTCTCCAAATTCTTTTTTCTCCTTGATTTTTTCTATCTTTTCCTCTATATTTTTTAAATCCCTGTAAAAATCAGAAACTTCTTTGCCTTCTCCTTTTAAAAAGGATATACCTTCTTCCATTTCTTTTTCTGTTTCTTTATAAATCTCTAAATATGTTGGAATCCAAAATTTATAAATCCTCGACTTTGAACTCCTTGAACTTCCATCTAAACCCCTATCTTCTACTACGAACCAAAGACGAACCGTATCCCCTGGTAAAAGTGGAAGATGTGAGAGATCAAGAAGATAAAAAACGGTATCTTCTTTTTGGTTTTTATAGTTTTTAATCCTCTTTGAATAATTTTCTTTAAATTGGGTAAATAAATCAAGATTTTTTAAAGAAAAATCATCCATTAAATATAAAGCAAAGGGAATTTTCATATCCTCATTTATTTTATCATCTGATGTTGGAAATATTACATATATAAATGGTTTTTCATCTAAAACTTTGCCTATCTCAATTTTTTGCATTTCAGGAATCTTCTTATCATCTGTAAAATAAACAAAATTCAAAAAACCTTTTTTTCTTTCAAAATTAACATCAAAACTTTTCTCATGGAATTTTTTAAAATATTCTTCATTTAGAAAAATATAACCTGAATCAAAATCACCTGAAAAATTAAAAAGTATTTTAAAATTTGAATCAAAAGTGAACACCTTTTCAGGTGAATAAAGGGTATCATTTGAAAGAAATACTTTCCAGGATTTTAAAAAAGGTCTTTCTTTAAATGTTATCCTTGCTTCTTTGCTTTTAAATCCATCTGTTTTAATCTTATATTTCAAAGTGCAAGGCTCAAATACATTTATTGTATATGTATAATAGCCTTCAACTTTTCTCATAATACCAATTTTTTTATCCTTATTGATTTTATATTCAATAAAAACTTTATCAAATTTTTTTTCACCAAAAGGAACTCCTTTTATATTTAAATTTAATGGAACAAAAAATGTTCCTTTAAGGGGCTGTATTTTCAGATAAAAATCTTTGCTTTCAACTCCCACATAATATTCAGCAAATCTATAAGGAAAAAGCGAGAAAAAAAGTAGTGAATAGAGAAAAGAATATAAAAAAAATTTTATTTTTTTAAAAAGATTTTTTAGTGGATATGTCCTTTTGAAATCAAATCCTTCAAAAAAAATTTCTAATTTATCTGCAATTTTCCTTTCCCTTTCCTTTTCTGAATCCTTAAATTCAAGATATGTTATTATTTTTTCATCTAACTCGGGAATCTTCTTTTCAATTTCTCTTGCAATCTTAAAATTATTAAGCCTTTTAAGAAAATATAAAAAATAAATAAAAGGTAAAAGAGAAATGAACAAAAAAAATAATTTTATTTTAAGGAGAATACATAGAACTCCACAGATTGTAAAGATTGATAAAAATAAAAAAAGGTTTTCTAAAAATTTTATAAGAATCAAATATCTTTTAAATTCTTCCAATTTTTTCATTAGAAATAAAAAATAAAGTATTTTCTTTTAAAATGTCAAGTCCTATATAATTAATTCCTTAAATAAATTTCGGAGGTAAAATATGGAGAGAGTAATTATATTTGTAGATGGAGCGTATATGCTTGCAGCATGCAGTGAGAGAAATATAAAATACGATCTTTTTAAACTCATTCCAATTCTTCAAAAAGATAGGAAAATTATAAGGAGTTATTATTATGATGGGATATATTCAGCAGAGGATGCAAGGAGGTCACATGAATATCTTGAAAAAAGAGAGAAAAAGATAAGTTTTATAAAAAACTTCATAGGAAGGGGAATAACACCGAGACTTTCAACATTAAAATTCAGGGGAGATAAACCAATTCAAAAAGGGGTTGATGTAAGAATAGCAACAGATATGATAATGCTTGCAATTAAAAATGCTTATGATACTGCAATTTTAGTTTCAGGAGATGAGGATCTGGTTGAGGTTGTAAGGGAAATAAAATATCTTGGGAAAAGAGTAGAGGTTGTTGCATTTAAAAAGGGGATTTCAGAGAGTCTTGAGATAGAGGCAGATGAAATATGGTATCTTGAAGATATATGGGAAGATATAAAAAGGGAGGAATAAATTATGAAGGTCTTTATATTCTTACTCTTTTTACAGTTTGGGGGTGGTTATCTTAAATTTATGTATAAAACTAAGGTAAATGATGATACAGGAAATGCATATCAATCAAGACCTAATGTATATTTTTCAAGAGTTGATTCGTCACTATATGTAGTCTTTGAAGATGATAGGGATAAGGATGGACTATATGAAATTTATTTTGCAAAATCAACAGATTTTGGAAGAACATGGTCTTCAAATAAACTTATAAGTTCTAACCTTGATAGGAATGATTATTATCCCTGGATTGCGGTTTCAAAGGAAGGCACTATCCATATTGTCTGGCAATCAAAAAAAGGTAATATAGGAAAAGTTTACTATACCCGTTCAAACGACGGAGGTAATACTTTTACCCCACCTGATACTGTTCCGGGAATAAAGGTTATCTATAGCACTTTTTCAAATGTGAATTTTGGCCCTCAACCAAAAATTGCAGTGGACCCAACTGACCCAAAAAGAGTTTACCTTGTATGGGCTGATGATAGAACAGGACTTATTCAGATAAGGCTTTCCCGTTCTGATGATGGAGGAAATACATTTCAGGATTTGGGGATTGTTGATAAAAATTTATACAATGTTAATCGGCAGCCATTTGTTGTTGTTGACGATTCAGGCTATGTGCATATAGCATGGGCAAGAGGAAATTCAGGAACTAACCAGGACCCTCACCCTGATATAGGATACAACTTCTCAAAGGATAAAGGTCAAACTTTTCTTGCTCAAGACATTTTTGTTGTGGATAACCCTAACTTTGAAACCTATCGTGGCAATCCCTCAATCACTTTAAATAGAAGAACAGGAGATATTTTTGTTGTATGGGAGGATTCAAGAAACTTTCCAGATGACCAGCCTCATATTTATTTTGCAAGGAGAATTGTTAATCAGGATTCAATTTATTTTTCCGAGAATATAAGGGCTGATAATTCATCAGGTCTGAGTAATTATAGACCTGTTTTTTTCCTTGATCCTACTGGAAAGGGAGTATGTGCATGGCACTCCAACTTAATTAAAAATGATTACTATAGCATCCTTGCCTCATCTTATTCAGATCCACTAAATCAATTCAGTCCTGCTCAACTTGTCTTTGAATTTGATACAACATTTACAGGAACTACAAATGCTAATTTCGGAAATTCCTTTTATCCGCCATCCCTTTTTGTTGATACAGTTAAAGGATATACAAATTTCTTTCTTGTGTGGCAGGATTTAAAAAGGGATCCGTATGGAGATATATATTTCATAAGAGGTAAAGTGGTGCATATCCTTTCTGACCTTGATATTGATGGTGATACACTTGATGCAAAAAATGATACAATTGATTTTGGTGAAGTCCCTGGAGATCTGTATGTGAAGAAGAAAATCATTGTTGTAAATACGGATTCTCTTTATAATCCTGATCCTGTAGATGGTCCTTCTTTGAGGAAGATTTTTAATTTCAGGGCTGATACAGTTATCTTAAAGGGACCACCTGGTGGTTTTGCAAAGGTTTTTGTATATACTCCTTTCCCTGAAACTCTTGATGTAGGAAAAAGTATTAAAGTTGAACTCCTTTGTTTTATAAAAGATGGAAGCCCTTATGGAATTTATAAGGGAGTTTTATATATAACTGCACAGGATAGGGATTCTGCAATTACAGGTGACAGTATTATTATAAGTGTAAAGGGTCCAAAAGCAAGGGAAAATTTAGAGGATGCTTTTGTTTATCCAAATCCCTTTAAACCTTTTAAAGGACATACCCATATAAGTTTTACAAATCTTTCACCTAATTCAAAAATAGAAATTTTTGATGTAAATGGTAATAAAATAAAGGTTCTTTATGCTGATGGAGATGGTTCTGCAAGATGGGATGGTAATGTTGCATCAGGTGTTTATACTTATTTTATAAAGGATAAAAAGGGTAGAAAAAAAATAGGTAAAATTGCAATTGTGAGGTGAACCATGAACTTATTGGCAATTTTTTTATTATGTATTTTTGAAGCGGGAAACAGTTCTTTGGTTTTTCTTAAAAACTTAAAGGATGCACAGGATATTGCGCTTGGGGAGACGGGAGTGGCATTACCCTGTGATGCTTTGAGTTTTCTCTCAAATCCTGCTTTACTTGCCGGTGTAAAAAAATATGAAGCCTCATTTTACAGTGCCCTTTTGTGGGATAATATAAAAGAGGAATTTGTAGTATTTGCAGGAAGAACCCCTTATTTTAGTTATGGAATTGCCTTCAATTATCTCAATTATGGAGAAATTGAGAGAAGGGATACTTTTGGTTTCAAAACAGGCTCTTTTACCCCTTATGATCTTGCCATTCATCTTGGGTTTGCAAGGAATTTCTCAAAATTTTTAAAACTCGGATTTTCTTTCGGATATGCACAGGAAGAAATAGATAAAGAGAGAGGAAGTTCAATTCTTTTTTCCTTTGGAGGAAAATATATTTTAGAGAAAAATCCTTCTTTTAAATTTGGTTTTTCAATACTCAATTTAGGGTCGTCTCTTAAGTTTGCAGAGAAGTCCTTTTTACCCCCTTTTATTTTAAAATTAGGCACTTTTTATAAAAAATTACAATCTCCTTATCTTTTATCAGCGGAAATTGCTTTCCCCTTTGATGATATCCCTTATATTTCTATGGGTGGTGGATATAAAATAAAGGATATATTTGAAATAAGGGGAGGCTTTAAAAGTTCATTTGATACAGGAATTATTTCAGCTTTTAGATTAGGTTTTGGTCTTGAGTTTCCATTTTTAATTATTGATTATGCTTTTACTCCACAGGGGGTTCTTGGATTTACCCATCACATAGATTTGAAATTTAGAATTTAATAATTGACAAATAATTTTTTTTTCTTTATAATTAAAACCTATATATAAAAAAGGAGATTTAAATGACAAAGGCAAAACTCTTAGAAATAATAAATGAGAAAACAGGTTTTCCTAAAAGGGATATCGCTTTGATAATTGATACGATGATTGATGCGATAAAGGATACACTTAATAAAAAAGAAAGGGTCATTTTAAAAGGATTCGGAATATTTAAAGTAAAAAAGAGAAAACAAAGGGTTGGAAGAAATCCAAAGACAAAAAAAGAAGTTATAATACCAGAAAGATATGTTGTTGTTTTTGAACCAGCAAAAGAAATAAAAGTTATAAAATAAAAGGAGGTGATTATGCCCTGCGGAAGAAAGAGAAAAAGAAAGAAAATTAAAAGACATAAATTTAAAAAGAGAAGGAAAAGGGAAAGACATAAAAAGAAATAAAATTTGAGAATTATCGTAATCTCTGATACTCATATTCCAAGAAGAAAAAAAGAAATTCCTTCTTTAATTTTAAAAGAGATAGAAAAAAGTGATTTAGTAATACATGCTGGTGATTTTACAAACTTAGAAACTGTTAAATTATTAGAAAGTTTAAATAGATTTTATGGAGTTGCTGGGAATATGGATGAAAAAGAAGTATGGGAATATTTACCTGAAAAAAGAATAATTGAGATTGAAAACAAAAGGATTGGAATAATACATGGATTTGGACCACCTATAGGAATTGAAGGTAAAATTTTAAAAAAATTTGAAGGAGAAAATTTAGATATAATAGTATATGGGCATACTCATAGAGCAAGCATTAAAAATTATAAAAATGTTTTACTTTTAAATCCGGGGAGTGCAGGTGATAAAATATTTTCTTTTAAGAGAACATATATGATTCTTGAAATTTGTAAAGAAGTTAATGTGAAAATCTTTGAAATAAAGGATTGAGAGTTATTTAAAGATGGAATATAGAAACTAATCTAAATTAAATACTATAAGTTTTATTTCTGAAAATTCTTTAAATGCAAAATGAGGTCCTTCTCTTCCTATTCCGCTTCCTTTAACCCCTCCATATGGCATCAAATCAACCCTATAAGTGGGTACATCATTTATGATTATACCTCCAACTTCTATCTCTTTAAAAAATCTAAATGCCCTTATTATATCTTTTGTAAATATACCACATTGCAAACCGTATATTGAATTATTTACTTTGAATATAGCCTCTTCTTCATTTTCAAAGGGGTTTATCACAACAAGTGGAGCAAAGACTTCTTTTTGACATACCTTTAAATCCTCATTTGCATTTCTAACAACGCATGGGTATAAAATACTTCCTTCCCTTTTTATTTCCGGCAAAACTTCTGCTCCATTTTCTTGCGCTTCTTTAAGCCATGTTTCTGCTCTTATTGCATTTGCTTCATCTATCATAGGACCAACATCTGTTTCTTCATTTAATGGGTCACCTACTTTTAAATTCTTGACCCTTTCAAGATATTTTTGACAGAATTCCTCGTATATTTCTTTTTCAACATAGATTCTCTGGAGAGAAATACATACCTGTCCTGCAAGTGCATAAGCACCTTTAATCATCCTGTCTAAATATTTTTCCCATTCAGAATCTTTAAAAACAACACATGCTGAGTTTGAGCCAAGTTCAAGTGTAATCCTTTTCATCTTTGCAATCCTTGATATTCTTTCTCCAACTTCAAGAGAGCCCGTAAAACTTATTTTCTTAATATACTCATTTTTAACAATACTTTCACCAACAATACTTCCAGAACCTGTTAAAAATGCGATACTTTCAGGAGGAAGTCCTGCTTCAAGGAAAACTTCAACAATCATCTTCCCTGTTTTTGGGGTATAACTTGCTGGTTTGAAAACTATGCTATTTCCACATCCAATTGCAGGTGCTATTTTATGTAATGCAAGATTAAGTGGAAAATTAAAAGGAGTTATAATTCCAACAACTCCAAGTGGTTCCCTTATATAAAATCCTATTCTTTTTTCACCATATTTTGATGAATCAAGTGGAACAACTTCTTCATTATAACTTTTTGTTTCAACATAAGAATAATTAAGTGTTTCAATTCCCCTTTCTACTTCAAGGCGGGCTTCCTTTATCGTTTTCCCGCATTCAAGTGAAATAGTTCTTGCAAATTCTTCCTTTCTCTTTTCAATTATCTTTTTTGCATTCTCAAGAATTTCTGCTCTTTTATATTTTGGTATTCCCTTTATTATCCTTTTATTTTTCTCAAGAAAATCAATTGCCCTGTTTACATCTTTTTCTTCTAAAGATGGGAATTTCCATAAAGTTTTCCCATTATAAGGATGTTTAACTTCAAAATAATTTTCTCCTTTTTCCCATTTTCCACATATAAAAACTTTTTCTTCCATTTTAAAATTTACTTTCTGTCATCGCCTTTAAAAATTCCTCATTTGTTTTATAAAGCTTCATCTTCTGAAGTAAAAATTCCATTGATTCGTCAGGTGTCATATCAGAAAGTATCTTCCTCAATATCCATATTTTATTTAAAACATTCTGAGAGAGTAAAAGTTCCTCTCTTCTTGTTCCGGACCTCTTTAAATCCATTGCAGGAAAAATCCTTTTATCAGATAATTTCCTATCAAGAATTATTTCCATATTCCCTGTGCCTTTGAATTCTTCATAAATAACATCATCCATTCTTGAACCTGTTTCTATCAAACAAGTTGCAATTATTGTAAGGCTCCCTCCATTTTCAATATTCCTTGCTGAACCAAAGAATTTTTTTGGCATATGAAGTGCTGTTGCATCAAGTCCTCCTGACATTGTCCTTCCTGAATGAGGGGCTAAAACATTGTATGCCCTTGTCATCCTTGTTAAAGAGTCAAGAAGAATTGCAACATCCTCACCAAGTTCTACCATCCTTTTTGCTTTTTCTAATACAATCTGTGATACCTGAGCATGTCTTTCAGCAGGTTCATCAAAGGTAGAACTTATTATTTCAGCATCAACCTTTCTTTTCCAGTCAGTAACTTCTTCAGGTCTTTCATCAATTAAAAGAATAATTAAATAAACTTCTGGATGATTTTTCTTTATACTCTTTGCAATTTCTTGAAGCAAAACAGTTTTTCCAGCCCTTGGAGGAGAAACAATAAGTCCCCTCTGCCCTTTACCAATTGGTGTAAACAGGTCAACAACTCTCATTGAAAAATTCTCTTCCCCTTCCCTTTCAAGTTTGAATTTCTCTTCTGGAAAGAAAGGAACCAAATCATCAAAAAAAGGTCTTTTCTTTATCTCTTCTGGTGACCTTCCATTTATACTCTCAATTTTAACAAGCGCAGGATATTTGCCATCCATTTCAGTTGGAACTTTTATAAGACCCGCAACCCTATCACCTGTCTTCAAATTAAATCTTTTTATCTGTGAAAGAGAAACATAAACATCTTCTGGTCCTTGAAGATAATTGTTCTTAGGGGACCTTAAAAAGCCATAACCCTCTGGATGAATTTCAAGTATTCCCTCTCTAAAATCAGCGCCTTCCTTTTTAGCCATCTGTTTCATTATCTCATAAACAAGTTCCTCTTTCTTCATATTACTTATTGCTTTTATCCCCATCTCCTTCGCTATTTCTATCAATTCTTGCATCTTTTTCTCTTTTAATTCCAAAAGTTCCATATAAACCCCCTAAAGCATTTTTGTTCCATTTATAATTAGTTCAAATTTTAAGCCAAGATATTTTGACGCCTTTGATGCAACAAGCATTCTTTCCATAAAAATTTCAAAATATTCAAAAACTGGTGAAATCTTTGTATCAATTTCAATATTAAAAGTTATTTTCTTTCTTTTTGGATAAATTATTACTTCTGAAGACTTTGCAGAATAATTAACTCTATCATGGATATCATTTACAATATCTTTTCTTTTTCTTACCCTCTCTCTATGCACATCTGATTTATCTGCTATTATTAAAGCAGCACATGCAGAAGAAACAGGTATTCCTTCTTCTTCATGATGATTTCCGATCGCCATTGCAACCTCTAAAGCATCTTCTAATGGAACTCCTTTTTTTAAAAGCAAACTATAAGCAAGCAATGCACCGGTTAAAGCATGTTTATCCCTATTAATTGCATTTCCTATATCATGTAAAAGACCTGAAAATTCTGCAATTCTGCAAATCCTTTCATCATAGGATAATTTTCTCAAAATTTCTCCTGCTGTTTTTGCTACATATTTAGCGTGTCTTAAACCATGTTCTGTATAACCAAGAACTTCAAGATGTTTATCAGCAGCATTTATGTAACTCAAAACCTCCTTATCATTCAAAAGGAAATCAAGATCTATCATTTTATTCTTTCCCTTATTTTTTCAATAAGAATTTTAATTCCTTCTTTTATCTTATTTATATCTCCACCTGCGCCTTCTCCTTTTTCTTCATTACCCCCTCCTTTTGCACCTGTGATATTACAGAATTCTTTTAAAAGTTCATTTGCTTTTAAAAAAGGAATTAATTCTTCACCAATCCTTGTGAAAAATACCATCCTTTGATTTTCTTCCCCGATTAAAAAAGAGATTCTTTTCCCTCTATTTTTTAAAAATATCCTATCAGAAACCTTTTTTAAAATTTTTAAATTAAGAGAAGGTAAATTTTCTATATAAATTTCAAAATCTTTAATTTTTACTGGATTTAAACTCTCAAAGACTTTCTGGGCAAGTATATCTTCAATCCTTTCTTTTTGTTTTTGGACTTCGTCTTTTTCCTTTTTAAATTTTTCCAATTTTGAAATAAGGTTTTGAGGAGGGGAAAGAAAAAGTTCAGAGAGTTCTTTAACTATTTTCTCTCTTTCCTGAAAAATATTAAATGCCTTTTCTCCTGTAAGAGCCTCTATTCTTCTTATTCCTCCTCCAACACTTTCTTCTTTTATTATCTTAAAGAGGCCTATTTCACCTGTAAAATCTACATGTGTTCCTCCACACAGTTCCTTTGAAAATCCTTCAATTTCAACAACCCTTACAATTTCACCATACTTTTCACCAAAAAGTGCAATTGCTCCTTCCTCTTTTGCTTCTTTAAATTTTTTATATTCCCACTTAACTTTCCTGTTTTCTCTTATTTTTTCGTTGATATAATTCTCAATTTTTCTTAAAATATTTTCATTAATTTTTTCAAAATGGGTGAAATCAAACCTCAATCTATCAGGCTCAACAACCGAACCTTCCTGTCTTACATGTTCACCGATAAACTCTCTTAAAGTATTATGCAAAAGATGGGTTCCTGTATGAGCCCTTTTACAACCTAATCTTTTATTCAAATCAATTTTTGCCTTAACTTTAATATTTCCTATTTTACCCTTTTTTAACTCTCCAACATGAACAATATCATCAAAAAACCATTTTGTATCATCAACAACAAATAAAAAGTCCTCACCTTCTAAAATCCCACTATCTCCTATCTGTCCGCCTCCTTCAGGATAAAAAGGAGTCTTATCAAGAACAATTTCATATTTACCATCTTTTCTTTCCCTGTACTTTATTATTTCACCCTCACATTCATTTAAATAATATCCAACAAACTCAGTTTTCCCCTCTTTAAAAACTATCCATTTCTCACCCATATCCATAAATACTTCTTCTTTTTTTGAAATTTCCCTCTGTCTTTCCAATTCTTTTTCAAAACCTTCAATATCAAGTTTTAAATCCTCATCCTCTGCATATTCTTCAATAAAATCAACTGGAAAGCCATAAGTATCATAGAGTTTAAAAATGTCTTTTCCAGAAATTATTCCTTTATCCTTTGAATTTTCAATCACTTCTTTTAAATAAATTAGATTCTTTGAAAGGGTATTCAAAAATCTTTCCTCTTCCGATTTAATTAAAACACCAGAAAACTCTTTTTTATCATAAACTTCGGGATAAACCTTCTCAAATATCTTTACAACAGAAGGAACAAGTTTATATAAAAAGGGCTCTTCAAATTTAAGTTTTTGTGAAAACCTCAATGCCCTTCTTAAAATTTTCCTTAAAACATAACCTCTTCCAAAGTTTGAAGGATAAACACCGTCACTTATTGCAAATGTTAATGCCCTTATATGGTCAGAAATTACATTGAATGGAATCTTTGCACTTTTATAAGGTCTATTGAATATCTTTTCAAGTTCCTTTATTATTGGATAAAACACATCTGTTTCATAGTTTGATTCTCTATTTTGTAATACAAGTAAAGTTCTTTCAAGCCCCATTCCTGTATCAACTCCTCTATTTTTCAAAGGGAGTAGAGTCCCATCTTCCTGCATATCGTATTGAGGAAAAACAAGATTCCAGAATTCTATAAATCTATCACAATCGCATCCGGGTGCACAACTTTCTTTTCCACATCCAAAATCTTCTCCTAAATCATAATATATTTCAGTTGATGGACCACATGCACCTGTTTTACCAGCAGGTCCCCAGAAATTATCCTCTTTACCCAGTTTATATATCCTTTTTTCACTCAAGCCTATTTTTTTATTCCATATTTTAAAAGATTCTTCATCCTCATAATAAACAGAAACAAAGAGTTTTTCTTTATCCATTCCAAGAACTTCTATTAAAAATTCCCATGCCCAACTTATTGCCTCTTCTTTAAAATAATCACCAAATGAAAAATTGCCAAGCATTTCAAAGAAAGTATGATGTCTTAAAGTTTTACCAACTTTTTCTAAATCTGTAACTCTCAAACATTTTTGGCAACTTGCTGCCCTTTTAAAAGGCAAAGGAACTGCACCAGAATAAAGGGGTTTAAATTGAACCATCCCAGCAGTTGTAAATAGAAGAGTCGGGTCATCCTTTGGAATGAGTGAAGAAGATGGCACAATTCTATGCCCTTTTTCTTCAAAGAATTTTAGATAAGATTCTCTTAATTTATGGGAATCAAACATAGTTTTAAAAAGCGGGAGACGGGATTTGAACCCGCGACCCCTACCTTGGCAAGGTAGCGCTCTACCGGCTGAGCTACTCCCGCAAAAAGAAAATTTAAAGAATTAATATTATACAAGAAAATAGCCATTTTGTCAATTTTTATTTGGTTCAAAAACTCTGTCCATAAATCCAACAATTAGAAAATTTATCCAAAAAATTATAAACAAAATATAATCTGGCATTTTTTCAAAAATTATCGCTTCCAGTGAAAAAAGAATGGAGAGGATAGAAAGGATAAAAAGGGTTTTTCTCTGAGAATTAATCTTTTTTAAAATTCTATAATGGATGTGAAGCATATCAGGCTCAAATATGCTCCTTTTATAAAAAATTCTTCTTAAAACAACCCATATCATATCTGAAATTGGTAAAGAAAGAATTAATACACACTGGATAGGTTTTACATTTCCCAAATTTCCTTTTGCTGATAGAACAGAAACCAAAGTCATAAAGGAACCAATAAAAAGGCTTCCAGCATCTCCTAAAAAAATTTTTGCAGGAGGGAAATTATAAAATAAAAAGCCTAAAGAAGCACCTGCTAAACCTGTTGAAAGATAAGATAAATAAAAATTAGAATTTTTATAATTCAAAAAAGCAAAGGTAAGGGAGGAAATAAAAGAAACAGTTGCTAAAAGCCCATCCATCCCATCTATTAAGTTAAAGGAGTTTACAAGAGAGGTAATAGCAAATGATGAGAATATCAAAGAAATTATAAAATCCATCTTAATATTTCCAAATCCTAAAAGATTTCCAAGTTCTTTAACTTTTAAAGGAGTTAATATAAAAAATATTAAAACAACAAAAAAGGAGATTATCCATTTATAAATGTTTCTCAATTTTAAACCTGTATCATCTAAAAAACCAAGTATTAAAAAAATAAAAGAAAATAAAAAAATATAATAAAAAATTTCTCTTTTAGGTAAGAAAAAAAATGTGATAATTATTGAAAAAGCAACTGCTATTCCACCTGTTCTTGGAACAGGATGCAAATGAATCTTCCTTTCTTCATAGGGATAATCAATTATTTTTAAATTTTTCCCAATTTTGAAAACCATAGGGATAAAACTTATCGTTAAAAAGAGTGGGAAAATAAAGGAAAATATTAAAGAAAAAAGGTTAATCACTTATCTTTCCTAAAAATTTTTTCCATTTATCTATAATAATTTCTTTATCAAACTTTAAAACTGCAACCTCCCTTGCTCTTTTACCCATTTCTTCTAACTCTCTTTTATTTTCAATTGCCCATTCAATTTTATTTTTAATATCTTCAACATTGTCAGGCTGAGCGATAATTCCACATTTATAATTTTCAGCAATCAATGAAGAATTTGAATCCCTATCACAAATTGAAAGGAAAGGTCTTCCACTTGCTAAAATTCCATAAATTTTTGATGGAACACAAGCCCCTTTTGCCTCTTTTTTCAAGGAAACTATATGAAGGTCTGCTGCACTTAATGAATGGGAAAGAAATTCTTTTGGCTGATATGGCAAAAACATCACTTTTCCTAAAAGACCTTTTTCTTTTACAATTTTAAAAATTTCTTTCTTCTTTGCTCCATCCCCTATAAAGACCATAATGTAGTCTCTATTTTTAATTTTTTCAAGCGCATAAATTAAATTCTCAAGGTTATGGGGTAAACCAATATTCCCTGAATACATTATTAAAAATTTATCATTAAGATTATATTTTTTAAGAAAAAGATTCTTATCCTTATCTATTGGCAATATATTTTTAGTATCAACCCAATTTGGTATAACTAATATTTTTTTATCTTTGATTCCTTTCTTTTTTATAAGTTCCTTCATATCATCCCCAAGAACTGTAACTTTTAAAGAATTTTCTAGTGCTTTTTTATTAAAGTATTCAAAAATTCCTGTGATAAACTTGTTTTTAAATGTATTTAAAGCAATTGCAATATCAGGATATAAATCATTGCAAGAATAGATATAATTTATATTTTTAAGTTTTTTTAAAAAATAGCAAATTATCCCGAGAATTGGTGGATCTGTTCCACATATCAAAATTTTCGGCTTTATTTTTAAAAGAATAATAAAGGAGTTAATTGAAAAAGTTAACCAGTTTACAATCCTTCCAAAAATATTTTCTTTCCAAAAAAGTGTGTGTCTAACTCTTACAATTTTAATTTTCCCAAACTTTTCTTTTCTATAAAACTTAAATCCATAGTTTTTATCTTTTAGATAAAAAGAAAGTCCGCATATAAAGGTTAAATCAAAATTTTTTGATAAACTTTCTGCAAGTTCTGTATAAAATTGACCGGTTGCTTCAATATCAGGGTAGAATGAACGATTAATAAAAAAAATTCTATTCATGAATTATAAATTTACCTATAACTAAAACATCCATCCTTGTTCTTAAAAAGCAATCTATTGCCTCTTCTGGTTTATTAACAATCGGTTCATTCTCATTAAAAGAAGTGTTTAATGATAAAGGAATACCTGTTAAAATTTCAAATTCCTTTAAAAGTTTATAATAAAGAGGATTTGTCCTCTTATTCACTGTTTGTAATCTTGCTGTTCCATCAACATGAGTAACTGCTGGAATTAAATCCCTTTTATCAGGTTTCACTTTGTATGCAAAAAGCATAAACGGGGAGGGATGTGTTTTTTCAAAATATTCAGAAATACTTTCCTCTATAATTGATGGAGCAAAAGGTCTAAACGGTTCTCTATTCTTTATTCTCTTATTTAAAATATCTTTCATTTCCTTTCTTCTTGGATCACAGAGTATGCTTCTTGCACCAAGTGCCCTTGGTCCCCATTCAGTTTTCCCTTGAAACCATCCAACAATTTTACCTTCAGAAATATATTTTGCTGTAAGTTTACATAATAAATCTTCATCCTCAATCTTCTCAATTTTAAATCCCCTGTTTATTATATCATTTTTCCTCCTTAAAATTTCTTTTTCAATCTTCTCTTCAGAATATTCAGGTCCAAAATAAGCATGTTCCATTACAAATTCTCTTTTATTTTTAAGAATTTGATTATATAAATAAAATGCTGAACCAATGGAAAGTCCTGCATCACCTGCTGCTGGCTGGATATAGATATTTTCAAAATTTGTATTATCAAAGATTTTTCCATTCGCCACACAGTTAAAGGCGCAACCACCTGAAAGAGTTAAGGTTTTTAAATTTAATTTATAGTATGAATAAAGGGAATTTAAAATATGAAAAAGAACTTTTTCAAAATGAAATTGAAGTGTAGAAGCAATATTTTCGTGCCTTTTTTCGATCATTTCACCTGGCTCCCTTTTTTTACCCAGCCTTTTTTCAAGATATGGAGAAAATAGTATATCTATTTCTGGATAGCCTTCAAAATTTAAATCAATTAATTTTCTATGATGGACAAAATACTTAAGTCCGAGTTCAAACAATCCATTTTTTATCTTTAAAATCTTTTCAAATTCTTCCTTAAATTCAGGCTCCCCAAAGGCTGCAAGTCCCATAACTTTATATTCATCACCAAATTTCAAAAATCCAAGATACTGGGTTAGAGCAGTATAGTAAAAACCAAGGGAATGGGGGAATTTCACCTCACCAAGAATTTTTATTTTATTTCCTTCTCCTATCCCCCACATCGTTGATGCAAAATCACCAAGTGCATCTGCTGAAAACAAAAATGACTTTTCAAAAGGTGAGAGAAAAAAGGATGAGGAAATATGGGCTCTATGATGTTCCACATTAACAATTTTTGCTTTTATCTTCTTGGGTGATACATCAAATATTTCAGAAAGTTTATTTTTCAAATCAAAAGTTTTCTTCCATGCTAAAGTTCTTCTAAAAGCAAGCCTTGGTATTTTAACTCCATAAAAAATTTTATTTAAAATCCTTGCTTTTGGCTCTCTTGGAATAGTTATATAATCAACATCAGTTATTTTCAAACCCTCTTTTTTTAAACAAAATTTGATTGATTCTTCTGGAAAACCTGCATGATGTTTTATTCTTTTAAATCTTTCTTCTTCAACTGCTGCTAATAATTTACCATCAACAATTATACAGGCAGAAGAATCAGGATGATAGGAATTAATTCCTAATATTACCATATTTTTTTATCTCCCATATTTTAACATCAACAATAAACCTGAACCAGAAAGCATGTAAAAAATGAAATATAAGCCCTTCTACTCCATCAAGAAATCCAAGTTTTATAAAATATCTATATAGAAAATATAAAAAGGCTCTTAAAAATAAAGGAAATTTTAAATAGACATTTTTTCGTAGCCATCTCATCCTCTGGATTGGATTACCTTTTAAAGATGGTATTATTTCCCCATCCTGATTTAAAATAGATTTTGCCTCCAAATTAGCCCATCTTACATGTTTAATGATAAAATTGGAAATGTCATTCCCAATATCATTTACAATGGAGTTTTTAAGTTTTTTAATTTTTCCTTCACAGATAAAATGCTGGTCATATTCCCTTTTTTCACATTTGCCTTTATCTTTTTTAAAAATTCTTAAATGATACCTGGGGAAATGTCCTCCATATTTAATCCATTTCCCGTAAAAAATTGTCTTTCTTGGAATTAAAAATCCATCATATTTTTCAAATTCCTTATTTTCAAATATATTAAATAGTTCATCCATTAATTTTTTAGAAACCCATTCATCTGCATCAATATGAAATACAAACTCATTTTTAAGAGGTAAATTTTTCTGTGCCCAGTTTCTCTGCTCTGAATAATTTATAAATTCGTGCTCGTAAATCTTATCTGTATATTTTCTTGCTATTTCAATTGTTTTATCTTTTGAATAGGAATCAACTATAAAAATTTCATCAACCCATTCATAAATTGATTTTAAACACCTTTCAATATTTTTTTCCTCATTATAGGTTAGAATAATTGCTGAAATAGGAAGTTTATTTTTAATGATTAGATTTTCCATTTTTTCGCTACCTCAAAATTTCTTCATATATTCTTATCATTTTTTCCGCTAATTTTTCTATATTATAATATCTTTCAACAAGTTTCCTTCCGTTGATAGAAATTTCCTCTTTTACTTTATGATTTTCCAAAAGGAATTTTATTCCTTTATAAATACTTTCTGGGTTTGTATCCACAACAATGCCAGCTTTATTTTTCCTTACCTCATCATAAATACCAACCTTATTTGAGATAATTACCGGGGTTTTACAAGCCATTGCTTCAACTGCTGCGAGCCCGAAATTCTCTGAATAAGAAGGTAAAACAAAAATTTCTGCATTTTTTAAAATACCTATTTTTTCTTTTCCCGAAAGGGGACCTGTAAAAATAACCTTATCTTCAATCCCATAATACTTGATTGTTTTTTTTATAATTTTACTGTATCCTTCATTATCAGGACCTGAAATTAAAAGATAAATATTTTTAAACTCTTTTGAAATTTCATAAAAGGAAGGTATTAAAATATCAAGTCCTTTTTTCCAGTTTATCCTGCTTAAAAAAAGAATATATTTTTTATCCCTTAAAAAATAAAACTTATTAAAGATAGAGTTGTCAAATTCTTCAAACTCTTTTAATTCAATTCCCCTTGGTAAAACTATCCCTCTATTTTTTATTTTCAAATATTTTTCTGTTTTTTCTTTTTCATACTCTGTTGTATAATGAATCAAACTTGCCTTTTCCAGGTCTTTTTTTGAAACCAAATTGTAATAAATTTTTTTAAAAATATAAGATTTTCTTTTAAAAACATCAGGGTCAAGTGTTCCTATTGGTGATATAATATAAGGAATTTTAAATTTTCTTGAAACATAAGAACCTGCCAAAACAGGAAAATTCCATATACCTGTTATATGTACCAAATCAAAATTCCTTATTTCTTTTAACAGACTTATAAAAAAAAGGGGAGAAAAATTATAGTGCTCATAACCATAATAATTAAAATACTTTATTTCAACTCCATCAATTATATCTTTTTCTTTAAAATTCTTTGCAGTGGTAAAAACTTTAACATCAATACTTTTTTTTAAAAGATACTTACATAAAAGATGGACACTATAAACTGGTCCACCATATTTTTCAAAAGGTAAGTAAGAAGGTATTATATGTAAAACTTTCATCTTTTTATATATTTATCAAATAAAAACAGGAATCCTGAAAAAAACCAGAAGAAAAGATTTTTTTCTGTGTCAAAATTCACCTGGCTAAGCATAATTCCCGAAGGAATTAAATATAAAAATATTAAAAGGGAAAGATATTTAAGTTTTAAATCTTCAATTGATAAAAATTTTTTAAGAAAAAGGAGGATTATGCTCCATCTTAGAATAAAAATTAAAATAAAACCAAAAATTCCATATTCAAGAATAAGTCTTCCTGGCTCTGGTTCAAATGTTCTTGGCATCTCTGCCCATGCTTCTTCATTTTCAACAAACTGGATTGAGCCCTGATATGCACTCCCTGCTCCATAGCCTAAAATTCCTGCATATTCTAAAAATTCAAAAGGCTCTAAATATGCAATTTTAATTCTCAATTTTATATCCTCTTTACCTTTTTCTCCCATTCTCTGCATAAAATTATTATATGCTTTTTTACCAAAAGGCACCAAAAAGATAAATAAGAAAAAAATAAAAAGAGAGGAAGATAAATCAAAAATCCATTTTTTTAAAATGTTACTCCTTTCATAATCATAAGCACTAAAAATTAAAGCAATAAGGAGATAAAAAAGGTATATAAAAATAGTAAAACCTAAAGGTCCTCTTGAACCAGTAAGAAAAAAGTTTAAAAAACAAAAAAATATTAAAATATATGTATAAATTTTTTCATAAAATTTTAATTCAAAATTTGTAATAATATAAAGTAAAATTATGCTGATTAAATTCAAATAAGTTGCATAACCTGTTATATAAGGGAAAGTAGATGTTACTCTTACTCCTTTCCCTGCAAATCCATCTGCAGGTGTTCCATGAGCATAATAGTTTAAAATATGTGTTTCTGGTAAATTATACTGAATTATTCCAAGAAGCATAAATGGAAGTGAAAAGTAAGCATAGATTTTTAAAAATTTATATAATTTTTCTTTTTCATCAAAAACTTCTTTTATTATATATATTAAAGGAATAAATGAGAATTCAACGATGAATCCAATAATGCCTACAAAAATACTTGGTAATTTTGGATTAAAAATTTGAGAAAAACCAAAAAATATGTATAAAATGATTAAGAAGTTAACAGGGGAGGAAATTAAAATCTCTTCTCTTTTAATTTTTTTCTCTATCAAATATCCTGTATAAATTGAAAAAAGGATAAAAAATTTTAGCATAAATAATTCCTTTTGCATAAAAGGGAAAATCCATTTTCTCATAGCACCTTCAATTAAAATCCAGTAAAGTAAAAATATAAGAGATTTTTTCCAGTAAAAGATAAAGATTATTCCTATTAAACCTGCGACTCCAAGAAAAAAAAACCTTATCATCATTTTAAATAGACAATTCCTCTTAAAAAACCTACAAAATTATATTTTAAATCTTTATTTATATCAAATTCAATACATCAAATTAATTTTGCAATATCTTTAATCACTTCCCTTATCCTTTCCTCATATCTTTCCCATGTATAATTTCTTACATTTTTTGAGGCATTTTTACCCATCTCTTCAATTTTATTCCTGTTTTCATAAAAATAAATTATTTTCTCTTTTAATGCATTAATATCATTTGCAGGAATTAAAAAACCATCTATACCATCCCTTATACAATCTGTTACACCTGCATTTTCACTTGCTATAACTGGCAAACCGCATGACATTGCTTCAAGAACTACCTGCGCAAATCCTTCAAAAAGCGATGGGAAAACAAAAATATCATTTTCTTCATAAATCTCTGGTAATTTTTCATTCGGAATATAAGAGTAATAGTTATACGCCTCTTTGTATTTTTCAAGAATTTCTCCACCATCCCCAATTCCACCTACTAAATTCAATTCAACTTTTATCTTAGTTTTCAATTCCTTTATTGCTTTTAAAAGAATTTCTATTCCCTTACGCCATGTAATTGTTCCAACAAATATAATTTTTAAAGTTTCACTTTTTATATATTTTTCTTTTTGAGAAAACCTTAAAATATCAACACCATAAGGAATTTTTATAATTTTTTCTTCTTTTATTCCAAGATTTATTAAACTTTTCTTGACAATCTCTGAAGGAACAAATATATAATCAGAAAGACCCAGTTCTTTTCTTTTTATATCAATTTCCCTTTCATCATATTTTTTTCCATATTTATCAAATATTTCTTTTTGAAAATTATAAGCAACAATTGGTAAATCATAGATACATATTTTATTCTTTTTTTTACATATTTTAAAACTTTCATAGGATGATAATTCATAACCTATGAAAATATCAAAATCTAAATCCTTTAATTTTTTT
>CBFGJO010000002.1:0-74291 GCA_965649125.1 Caldifarciminota bacterium
TTTTAAATGCGCCGCTAGCTCAAGAGGTAGAGCATCGGATTCTTAATCCGAGGGTTCCAGGTTCAAATCCTGGGCGGCGCAAAAAAATTTTATGAAAGAAGATATAATTTTAATAATCTGTACTTTCCCTGATAAAGGAAGCGCCTTAAAAATGGCAAAATCTTTAATTGAAAATAAACTTGCTGCATGTATAAATATTTTTCCCTGTGAATCATTTTTTTACTGGGAGAATAAATTAAATGAAGAAAAAGAATATATAGCATTTATAAAAACAAGAGAAAAACTTTTTGAAGAAGCAAAAAAGGAAATTGAAAAATTACATCCTTATAGTGTTCCAGAGATAATTTCCTTTAAAATTTTAAATGTTAATGAAAAATATTTTAATTGGGTTTTAAAGGAAACGAGGGAGGTAAAATATGAGTAAAATAATAAAAGGGGTGGTGGCACTCATATATGTAAGCATACTCTATGGAGAGTTCCAGACTCCATATACTGGTGAAAGGTTTCAGTCCTTCAGATTTCTATCAACCTCTGGAATATTAGAAGATGACCTTGAATATATACTCAATCCTGCAACAATTCCATGGGTTAAAGATAGAATTTTATTCACCTCACTATCAAACTTCGCTACAAGTTCTGATGCCCTTTTTGGAAATATCTCTTCAGGCTATTTTATGCTGGGAACAAAAATAGGCTTTATAGGAGAACTTGGGATTGCTCCTCTTTATGACAACTATATGCTTAAAATGCCTGAATTTAACGGAATAGATACAGGTTATAGCGAAAGAGTAACAATAACACATATGGATATTGACAGTAATGGAACATTTGATAGAAGAATAACTGAGAAAGAAATAAGGGAAGCCTATGATGAATGGAATTCTAATGATTTCTATATCGGAGCAGGGAAAAATTTTGGAGCATTCAAAGCAGGTTTATATTTCTTAATCTCAACTTCAAGTTTCAAAAATATTCTACCAGGTGATCCAGAAAATATATTTGGCAATTTTGAATATCACTACGAAATATATGATATTGAAAACTCAAAAAGTTTGCAGAAAGAAGACTGGAAAGGCACTCAGGATGCAAATTACTCAAACACAAGAAATGCCTTTGGAATTTCCCTTTTATACGAGCCAGATGAACTTATGTTTTTAAATCTTCTCGCAGGGTTTGGAATTCTATCACAGGATAGCACTTTTTCAGCAAATACTGATTATCTACTTGACTGGGCACCAGATGAAAATATAAACAATTATGAATCCGGAAAGGCAAAACTTAACCTTGACTTATCAAATTCAGGAAATTTAATGTTCACAAGGGTATGGGGCAAAAGGAAATGGGGATATGGTGGAGAAACATACTTTTACATTGATTTAAAAAGGGAATCAATTTCTAAAAAAACAGGAAGCAAGGATTCAAATATTTATTATGAAAGAAAAACAAACCTTGGTACATTTGATGAAATATACATTTTTGATTCAAAGACCCACGAGGATATTATAAATGAGGGAAGCAGAAGTTCATGGATGCTTGGAGTCAAACATCTTCTTCCCATTTTTGAAAGGGCATTGTTTGGAATAGGATTTATCCTTGAAAATAGAATAGGTGATAGAAGTTTTGATATAAAGGGAAATTTCCTATTAAATGAGAAATATGATGATGGGGATGGAATTCCTGATGAAGATGATTACACCCTCAAAAGCACTTATTCAAGAGAATATGAAAATCTTTCCTCATTTTCTCAATGGAATATAATGATTCCATGTGGTATAGAAATAAATGTAATGAAGAATCTATTTTTAAGACTTGGAGCAAATTCTTACATAAAGATAAAAGAAGAGCAGAACACAATCAATCCTCTCTCCTCTACCCCTTTAATTACAACAATTGTAAATGGACTTGGCGATACTACAACAATTTATGACACCACTATTGTTGACGAAGGAAATACATATTTAAAGAAAACAAAAGAAACAAATACAAACTATTCATTTGGAATGGGATGGAATATAAGTAAAAACTTTTCTCTTGATTTTATGGGATTCACAAATTTGGTTGATTTAACAAATTGGAGATTATCATTAAAAATTAAATTTTAAAGGAGGTTAAAATGAAAAAAATTTTATGTATAATAGGTATTATATTTTTAACCATGTGCTCAAGAAAGGATGTTCCACTTTCCCCTGGAAAAGATATTGGTACAGAGATTGGTGAAAATGAAAGAGTTTTACCTTATGTTGTAAGTGCTTTTGATTTTTCAGGAAATTATGTTTTCCAGGATTTGGATAACGACCCTCAAAATGGTTATCAGGATGTTATAAGGGCTGTTTTTTCAGAGAAGATGGATAAAAATACAATAAATGGAACAAATGTAAAAGTTTATAAACTTGCAAATGGAAAAATAAAAGGAACAATTTCCGGAACAGTTACTTATTATGATGATTTAAAAATGGTTGAATTTACTCCCTCAACCGGATTTGAAAATTCTGATTCAGTGAATTATATGCTATTTATCTCTTCAGAGGTTAAGGATATAAATGGAAATAAACTTGACCAGAATAAAAACGGAGTAAATGAAGGAGAACATTTTGATGACTACAGGAATGCAAATTTTAGATGCCCTAATTCACTTAACATTCAACCCGATTTTACACCACCAGAGCTTATAGATTTTTATCCTAATTACGGGGATAATGATGTAAGTACAACTCCTAATATAATAGTAATGATCTTTGGACCTGATCTTGATACAACTACATGTGAAAAAAATGATATTGAATTAAGAGAATATGAAACAGGAATAAATATTCCATGCAAAATTGATTCAATTGTGAAAATACCAGGGCTTGGATTCAGAATATTCTTTTCTCCTCAGGGCGTCACATTGAAATTTGCAAAGGTTTATGAGTTTAAAATTAAAAATACAATGCAGGATTCTTCTGGAAATTATCTTGATATAAATTTAGATGGGGAACAGGAACTTGATGAGGATACAATCATTCACTTTGCAACACAACTTGAGAATGGTAATCCCTGTGAATTTCCAAGAGTTACAAGTGCCACTTTGGATCAGAATTTAAAATTGATAAAGGTGAGGTTTAACCATGAAATGAATGTTTCTGACTTGAGCTTTTCAAATATAAAGGTATTTAAACAAGGACCTCCTTATCCGCAAGGGTTTATTTCAGGTATAATAAGAGAAGACCCTGATAAAAAAGGATTTACATATTCTCTTGTGGAATGGGATGGAAACTTACCTTTATATTTATTCATTTCTTATAATTTAAGAGATAAAGATGGACTTAAATTAGATGGAAATCATGATGGTGTTGGAGGGATTATAGGGAAAGATAATTACTGGAAAGGATTTTAGTTAATAAAAATTTGACTTTTTATAAAATATAAAAAGGAGGTAAAAATGGTAAGAGTTGCTATAAATGGATTTGGAAGAATTGGCAGACAGGTTTTGAAGGAAGGACTCAAAAGAAAAAATCTGGAATTTGTTGCAATAAATGACCTTGCTGATCCTGATACTCTCTTACATCTTTTTAAATATGATACAGTTTATGGAAGATATGAGGGTAAATGTGAGATTAAAGAGGGCGATTTAATAATAGATGGAAAAAAGATAAAAGTATTTTCAGAATCAGATCCAAAGAAATTGCCCTGGAAGGATTTGAAAATTGATTATGTTGTTGAAGCAACAGGAGTTTTTAGAAGAAAAGAAAAAATGCAGAGACATATAGATAATGGAGCAAAAAGGGTAATCTTAACTGCACCTGCAAAAGGCGAAATAGATATAACAGTTGTTATGGGTGTTAACGAACATATGTATGACCCTAAAAAGCACTTTTTTGTATCAAATGCTTCATGCACAACAAACTGCTTTGCATTCCTTGTAAAAGTGCTTCACGAGAACTTCAAAATTAAAATGGGTGAGATGACAACAATACATTCCTATACAAATGATCAGAGGATACTCGACCTTGTTCATAAGGATTTAAGAAGAGCAAGGGCTGCGGCAATGAATATAATCCCAACATCAACAGGTGCAGCAAAGGCAATTGAAGCCGTGTACCCTGAATTAAAAGGGAAATTGAAAGCAGTTGCAATAAGGGTTCCAACACCTGATGTTTCACTTTGTGATTTTTCTGCAATTGTTGAAAAAAGCACAACAAAAGAAGAAGTAAATGAAGTATTCAAAAAAGAGGCAGAAGGAAAACTTTCAAGATATCTTGGATATACAGAAGAAGAACTTGTATCATCAGATTTCATAGGAAATGAAAAATCAGCAATATTTGATGCAACACTTACTGAAGTAGTTGAGGGCAACCTCGTTAAAGTTTTTGGCTGGTATGACAATGAATGGGGTTATTCTGTAAGAGTTGTTGACTTAATTGAATATATGGCAGAAAGGGAATGAAATGAAAAGTGTAAAAGATATTGAAATTAAAGAAGGGGAAAAAATTTTTTTAAGGGTTGACTATAATGTTCCTTTAAAAGAAGGAAAGGTTGCTGATGATACAAGAATAAGAAGGACTCTCCCCACAATTGAATATCTACTTGAAAGAAAGCCAATTTTAATACTCTGTTCCCATCTTGGAAGACCAAAAGGGAAACTTGTACCGGAACTTTCACTTAAGCCTGTTGCAGAAAGGCTATCAGAAATATTAAATAAAAAAGTTCATTTTTTAGAAGAGATATGTGGTGAAAATGTTATTAAAAAAATAAATTCTTTGAAAAAAGGAGAAATAATTCTTTTAGAAAATGTAAGATTTCATCCAGGAGAAACAAAAGATGATGAAGAATTTGCAAAAGAACTCAGAAAACTTGCAGATACATATGTGAATGATGCATTTGGAGCATGCCATAGAAAACATACAAGTGTACACTCACTTGCAAAATTTTTTGAAAAAAAAGCAGCAGGATTTTTGCTTTTTGAAGAAACTAAAAATTTAAGAAAAGTAAGGGAAAACCCTGAAAGGCCTGCAATTGCTATTTTAGGTGGTGCAAAGATTGGGGATAAAATAGGAATAATAGAAGGGCTTCTTGAAGTAATGGATAGAATTTTAATCGGTGGCGGGATGATGTTTACATTCTGGAAGGCAAAAGGGAAAAGTATAGGAAAATCAATACTTACAGAGGAATATTTGGAAAAAGCAAAAGAACTTCTTGAAAATAAAAAAATTATTGTTGCAGAAGATACACTTTGTGCTGAAAGTCTTGAAAGTGAAGAGGTTAGGAATTTAGAAGAAGTCCCTGAAAATATGGCAGGATATGATATTGGAGAAAAATCAATAGAAAAATTTAAGAACGAAATAAAAACTGTAAAAACAATTTTCTGGAATGGTCCAATGGGTGTATTTGAAAATGAAAGATTTAAAAAGGGTAGTTTTGAAATTGCAAAAATGATTGGAGAAGTAACAGAAAAAGGCGCATTTTCCTTAGCAGGAGGTGGAGAGACAATTGCAGTTATAAAAAATGCAGGAGTAAAAGAAAAATTCTCTTATATTTCCACAGGGGGAGGTGCTTCCTTAGAATTTATGGAAAAAGGAACTTTACCGGGAATAGAAGCACTGGAAAAATAAGTTAATTCTAAAACATGTTTGAACTTGTAACAGATTTAAAGCCAAGAGGAGATCAACCTAAAGCAATAAAAGAACTTGTTGAAGGATTAAGAGAAGGAAGAAAATTTCAAACCCTTTTAGGGGTTACAGGAAGTGGAAAAACCTTTACAATTGCAAATGTGATTAAGGAAATAAATAAACCCACATTGATTATTTCCCATAATAAAACTCTTGCAGCCCAGATTTATGGAGAATTAAAACAACTCTTTCCAAATAATGCGGTTGAGTATTTTATAAGTTATTATGATTATTATCAACCTGAAGCCTATATTCCTGAAACAGATACATATATTGAAAAGGATGCATCAATAAATGAGGATATTGAAAGACTCAGGTTAAGAACAACATCTTCTTTACTTGAAAGGAACGATGCAATAGTTGTTGCATCAGTTTCGTGCATATACGGCCTTGGGAATGTTGAAGAAGTTAAAAAACTTTATCTTATTTTAAGAGAGGGAGATAGAGTTGAAAGGGATACAGTGATTGATAGGCTTGTTGACCTTGCCTATGCAAGAAATGATTTTTATTTAGAAAGGGGTAATTTCAGGGTAAGAGGCGGAATAGTAGAAGTTGTTCCCGCTTACGAGGATTATGTAATAAAATTGATTTTTTATGGAAATACACTTGAAAAGATACTTAAAGTTGATAAGTTTATGAATGAACTTCTTGAAGAAAAGAAAAAAGTTGCTATCCATCCTGCAACCCATTATGTAACTACAAGACCAAGGCTTGAAGAAGCGATAAAATCAATTGAAGAAGAACTTGAGGAAAGAGTTATAGAACTTGAAAAACAGGGGAAATATCTTGAAGCACAAAGACTTCTAACAAGAACAAGGTTTGATATAGAAATGTTAAGGGAAATAGGATATTGTCCAGGTATTGAAAATTACTCAAGACATTTAGATGGAAGAGCGCCCGGGGAAAGACCCTGCTCGTTAATAGATTATTTTCCTGAGGAATTTTTACTTGTTCTTGATGAATCCCATGTTACTGTTCCACAATTAAAAGCAATGTTCAGGGGAGATAGAAAAAGAAAAGAAATTCTTGTTGAATATGGTTTTAGATTACCTTCTGCTCTGGATAATAGACCTTTGAAATATGAAGAAGTTGAATCTTTGATAGACCAGTGTATATTCATGTCAGCCACACCATCACCTTTTGAAATAGAAAAAAGCGGAAATAAAGTAGTTGAGCAGATAATAAGACCAACAGGTCTTGTAGACCCAGAAATAATCATTAAACCAACTAAAAATCAGGTTGATGACTTAATAGAAGAAATAAGAAAAAGGGTGGAAAGAAAAGAAAGGGTGCTTGTCACTACATTAACAAAAAGGATGTCAGAAGACCTTGCCGAATATTTAAAAATGGCAGGGTTTAAAGTTGAATACCTGCATTCAGAAATAGAACCGCTTTTAAGAGTGGAAATTTTGAGGAAATTAAGACTTGGTGAGTTTGATGTAATTGTAGGGGTTAATCTTTTAAGAGAAGGACTTGATTTACCAGAAGTTTCTCTTGTTGCAATAATGGATGCAGATAAAACAGGATTTTTAAGATCAGAAACCGCATTGATTCAAACAGCAGGAAGAGCAGCAAGAAATGCCTGTGGACAGGTAATTTTATATGCAGACAATATCACAGATGCAATAAAAAGGGCAATAGAAGAAACAGAAAGGAGGAGAAAATTACAAATAGAATACAATAAAAAACACGGAATAGTTCCTAAAACGATTGTAAAATCAAAAGAACAAATATTAAAAACTACACTTGTAGCAGATGAAAGAGGTTCTGAAGAAAAGGAGTTTAAAGAGATAGAAGAGGAAGTAAAGGAAATGCAAAAAAAATTAACAAAAATTGAATTAATTTATTATTTAGAGAATAAGATGAAGGAAATGGCTGAAATTTATGAATTTGAAAAGGCTACTAAATATAGAGACATATGGCTATCTTTAAAAAAAGAAGTGGAACCTTTTAAAAAAGGTAAAAAAACAAGAGGTAAAAGTTTTATTCAAAAATTAAAGTCAACAAGAAGAAAATTCTTATAGATTAACTTTTCTTACTTTAATATTTAAAGGAATGATCAATCTAAAAATGCAGCCAGTTGAAAAGTGAGTATCAACTTCAATATTGCATGCTATAAATTTTGAAAGTCCTTTAACAATTGGAAGCCCGAGCCCAAATCCTTTATAAAATCTTTCATTAAATTGTGTAAAAGGTAAAAATATTTTCCCCTTTATATCTCTATTAATCCCTATTCCTGAATCCTCTATCTCAATATAAACATTGTATTCATCTTTTTTAAAGGATACTCTTATTTTACCTTGTCCTTTACATGCCCATATGGAATTTCTTAAAATTTCTATTAAAATAAATTTTAATATTTCTGGCTCGGAAATAAATGTAAAATCCCCTGGGAGAGAAATTTCAAAATCTATAAATTTCATATCTTCTGTATTCTCAATTTCAGAAATAACATTTTTAATAAACCTTTCGGGTTCTATTTCCTTAAATTCTGTAACCACTTTACCTTCAAGAATTTCAGAGAGTATTTCAAGCCTTTTTAAAAAAAGTCGCATTTTTTTATCCCTTGTCTCAAAATCAAGTAAATATATTCTTTTTAAAATATTATGAAGATGTTTAAGAGACAAGGCATAATCTTTTTTCTCCTCATGAAAAGAATTTTTTATATCTTTAGACTTATAAGAGAAAATCATAAGAATATCTTTATTTTATTACCAAGTCCTCTTTCAACTTCAATGTTTATTTTAAAATCGTGAATGTTAAAAACAAGGCCAATTATAGAAAATAAATCTTCTCTTTCTTTAGACGAGTTTTTTAAATTTTCAATTTGAAATTTTGAAAGGCCTATACCTGTATCACTTATATAAATGAAATTTTTATCTTTATTTATTTCTATCTCCATTTTCCCATTTATTCTGTTATTTTTTAAAAGTTCATCAAATAAAGAAGAAAAGGCAAAATTTAAAAGGGGTTTATATCCATTTATAAAAATTTTGTCTTTTTTTAAAAAATAAAGAGTTATATTCTTTTTAATTATATTAGTTTTACTTTTTTCCAAAGTTTCTTCAATTAATTCTTTAACATCTATTTTTTCCTTTTTAGAGGTAAGGATTTCCTCTGCTTTAAAAGGTAAAGAAAAAATACTCTTTAATGTTTTTATTTTTACAGGTAAATCTTTCTCAAAAATAAGCATCTCCTCATATCTATCTTTTTGTTCCTTAAAATTTATCCCAAAATATAACAAAATGTTAAATTCTTTCATAATTAAAGAATATAAAATATCCTCTTTTATTTCTTTGCAAATAAAATATAAATTACATCTGTAAGAATTTAACTCTATACTTTCTTTTAAAACAAAATATCCTTTCCACTTAAATTTATCTTCCTTTACCTTTAAAATTTCTTCAAAATCGCTGAATGTAAAAATCCTTGAAGAGGAAAAAAACTTATTAATACTATCTTTTATAATTTCTAACCATACAACATCCTCTACTTCTAAATAAATTCCCTTGATCAATTTTGAGAGCAAATCAAAAACTCTTTTTATATCCCTTTCTTTTAAAATTAAAGGAGAAAGACTCTCTAAGGACTCGCTAATTTTTCTGTATCTCTCAAAATTTTTTCTTATGGATTTATTTAAAAAAATAGTTTCTTTAAAATTTAATAGTAATGAATTTAAAACATTTTGAATGAAAGATGGCAAATTCTTTAAATTAACCGAGGTTTTTTCAAACTCTTCTTCTTTTAATTCTTTTTTAATTAAACTCTCAATGGATTTCAAATTTTCAAAAAGAATCTCATTAAAAAGGTTTACAGAAATTTCTTTTAACTTTTGTTCAAAAACATTTTTAAAAAATATCTCAAAATCTTTGATATTTAAAGAATAATAAATTTCACCAAATTTTGTTTCAATTTTATTTAAGTTCTCAGGAATTTTTTCAGGGGACTCCAAAAAACTGCCTTTGTAAACACAAAACTCTTCATTTAAAAAGGGAAATGAAACTTTTAAATATAAAGAAAAATTCTCCCCTATTTTTTCAAATTTTTTAGAAAGATCCAAAGCAAACTCTCTAAAATTTTTATATTCATTTGGATAAACCTTTTGAATGAAGATTTCAAAAGAATCTAAGAATAAAAATTTGCTTGGTAAAAAATTTTTAACTATTTCATCTATCTTTTTATCATAGACGGGCAATTTTTTAAAACCCCATATAAGGATATTTTCATTATCTTTAAACACTTTAACATATTTTATATTTTTATCTTCTAAAAATTTTTTAATGTTATAATTTTTTATAGAATCCACATCTAAGATCCCATCTTTGGTAAAAGTTAAATAAAAAAATTTATTATCTAAATTTATAGATGAATAAACAAGGAAGTAAAATGATTCGTATTTTTCTCTTAACCATAAGAATATCTCACTCTCAGGGTAAAGAACTTTAAAAATCTCACCCAACGATTTTATAGATGTATAAGGTATTTTTATTTTTCCAAACTCTTCTTTTAATTTTTCAAAATAATATTCTAAACTATGATTTTCCACAAATTCTTTTAAAAGTAAAAATTTATTTTTAATTTTTCCCTCTTCTAACTTTTCTTTAAAAACCAGAATGAGATTATCGCTTATTTTTTCATAAAAATAATCTTTTTCTATATCTCCATAAAGAAAAGGTGGCATTTCTTCCTTTGTTTCAAATAAAAGTATATACCTTTTTTCACCTAAAAGAGTATATATACCACAGGAAATTTGAGGGAAAAGAATTTCTAAAATTTCACTAATTTTTAGCAAAAAATCATTCATTTTTCTATATACTTTATTTCTTTATAAAATTTTGAAAAGTCAGGGTTTATTCCGAGCAATCTTCCAATACGTACATTGTAATAATAATCAAAATCGTCAGGATACTGAATCGGAATAGTAAGCGGATTCTTCCCCTCTCCTATTTTTTTAACAAGTTCATAAATCTTATTCTTATATTTATCCTCGTTTACTTCGATTGAAAAGACAAATCCCTGTTCGCAAAGTAAACGGGAATAACCTATAATTATTTTTTTTTCTTCTAAGGAGAATCTTATAATATATTTTATGAAAGCGGGATTTAAGGTAATTTCATTTGGGAAAATCCATATCATATCACATTTTTTTAATTCAGGGATAGCTTCTGATAGCACTCCCGGTTTAATTTCTAAAACCTTTAACAAAATATTAAAATTTTTAGATATCCTTTTAGCCTCTTCAACATAAGAAAAATCACTCTTTCCTTCTGGAATAATTACCACGGCACTTTTATTTACAAATCCAATAGAATTCAAAAATGAGAAGATAATTGAAGCAGGAGGTGTATAAAAAATCCCTGTCATATTTACATTTAAAGGAATAAGTGGGTCTTCAATATAAAATAATACGCAGGGCACATTCTCAAAATTTTTTGGGAAATCAGTTAAAAACTTTTTTTCAAAAGTAAAAATAAGGGAAGGAACAAAATCAATTATAGAGGAAACATTATTAGATGAGGAAATTATTATTTTCTTTTTTTTAAAAAAAGAAATAAACTTCTTTCTAAACTCCTCAGGAAATTCCCTTTTATCAGTAACTATTAAAATTTCTCCATTTGCTATGTAAATTGTAATTAATAAAATAAAGAAAATTTTCTTCATGAATAATTATATGATAAAGAATTCTAATCAAAAAGTCAAGTTAAAAATGCTCTCTAAAACTATCCCAAGAAATACCTGTAAGTTCTGAATGCCATGAGGGTTTGTGTTCTTTCAATATTTTTTACTTTATGAATTTTCTCAACAATCACCTCACCTAAATGTTCATATTTTTCTGCTTCAATAATTGCAAGCAAATCAAATTCACCTGTCACCATATAAAGTTCTTTTATTTCTTCAATTGCTAAAAGTTCCTTGCTCACTTCAGGAAGTTTTCCAACACTTACTTTCATTAAGACAAAAGCACTGTATTTGTTCATTTTTCCTCCTTTTTAATTTTAGAGATATTAATTATAAAGAAAGAAACTTTATTTTTTCAATAACTCAAAATCCTTTATAATTAAAAAGTAAAAAGGAGTAAAAAATGAAAACAAAAGAAAAAATTAAAGAATTAGAAGGTTTAATTGAAAAATCTATGTTAGGAGGAGGAAAGGAAAAAATAGAAGAACAGCATAAAAAGGGAAAATTAACGGCAAGGGAGAGAATTGAATCGCTCCTTGACCCTGGAAGTTTTGAAGAATTTGACAAGTTCGTTACTCACCATTGCTATGATTTTGGAATGGAGAAAAGAAAAATCTTGGGAGATGGAGTAATAACGGGATTTGGAAGGATAAGGGGTAGACCTGTGTTTGTATTTTCTCAGGATTTCACAGTATTTGGAGGGAGTTTATCCTATCCCTATGCTGAAAAGATATGCAAAATAATGGATCTTGCTATGGAAAATGGCGTGCCATTAATAGGTTTAAATGATTCAGGAGGAGCAAGAATTCAGGAAGGTGTTGTTTCTCTTGCAGGATATGCAGAGATTTTCTGGAGAAATGTTATGGCTTCCGGAGTGATTCCGCAGATATCAGCGATAATGGGGCCATGCGCTGGTGGAGCAGTTTATTCTCCTGCACTCACAGATTTTATTTTCATGGTAGAAAAAACAAGTTATATGTTTATTACAGGACCTGAGGTGATAAAAGCAGTAACAGGAGAAATTGTGAGTTTTGAAGAACTTGGTGGGGCAAAGGTTCATGCAGAGATCTCAGGAATAGCACATTTTACTGCAAAAGATGACTATGAATGTATTGAAAAAATAAAAAAACTTTTTGAATATCTACCATTAAACAATTTAGAAGACCCTCCTTATATTGAGACTGATGATCCTGAAGATAGAATATGTGAAGAATTAGATGAAATAATCCCTGATGACCCTGATATTCCTTATGATATGAAAAAAGTAATTGAAAGTATAGTTGATAAAGGAACATTCTTTGAGGTTCATGAAAAGTACGCACCTAACATAATTGTAGGATTTGCAAGGATGGGTGGAAAAGTAGTTGGTATAGTAGCACAACAGCCTCTTTATCTTGCTGGGGCACTTGATATTGATGCATCAATAAAAGGGGCAAGATTCGTAAGATTCTGTGATGCCTTTAATATACCTCTTATAATTCTTGAAGATGTACCCGGATTTTTACCTGGTGTTGAACAAGAACATAGAGGAATAATCAAGCACGGAGCAAAACTTTTGTATGCTTTTTCAGAAGCAACTGTGCCAAGGATAACAGTGATAACAAGAAAATCCTATGGTGGTGCTTATTGTGTGATGTCTTCAAAACAGATAAGAGGAGATATAAATTTTGCATGGCCAACTGCTGAGATAGCAGTAATGGGACCAGAAGGCGCTGTTAATATAATATTTAGAAAAGAAATAGAACAGAGTGAGAACCCTGATATGCTTAGAGAAAAACTTATAAAAGAATATAGGGATAAATTTGCAAACCCTTATGTTGCAGCATCTTATGGATACATTGATGATGTCATAAAGCCAAGTGAAACAAGGAAAAAGATAATAAGTTCATTAAAAATGCTTGAAAATAAAAGCGCGAGCATACCCCGTAAAAAACATGGAAATATCCCACTATGATTAAAAAAGTTTTAATTGCAAACAGGGGCGAAATCGCGATAAGGATAGCAAAAACACTTAAAGAGATCGGAATAAAAACTGTATCCATTTATTCAGATGCAGATAAGGAATCGCTCCATATAAGAAAAACTGATGAAACCTATTATCTTGGTCATTCAAAACCTTCAGAAAGTTATTTAAATATTGAAAAAATAATTGAAATAGCAAAAAAATGTAAAGCAGATGCAATACATCCGGGATATGGTTTTCTTGCAGAAAATCCAAAATTTGCAAAGGAATGCGAAAAAAATGGAATAATTTTTATAGGACCTTCTTCAGAATCATTAGAAAAAAGTGGGGATAAAATATTTGCAAGAAAGGCTGCAAAGGAATGCGGTGTAAATATTATACCGGGAACTGAAACAGGAACGGAAAATTATGAAGAATTTGAAAGGATGGGTGAGAAAATTGGCTTTCCTTTAATGATAAAAGCAGCACTCGGAGGAGGAGGTAAAGGAATGAGAATAGTTGAAAGAAAAGAAAATTTAAAGAGTGCTTTTGAACTTGCAAGAAAGGAAGCCATAGAGGCATTTGCTGATGGAACCCTTTATGTTGAAAAGTATCTTAAAGATCCAAGGCATATTGAAATCCAGATACTGGGAGATAAATATGGAAATTATATCCATCTTTTTGAAAGAGAATGCTCTATTCAAAGAAGACATCAGAAGATAATTGAGGAAGCACCTTCTCCTTTCATGGATGAAAATCTTAGAAAAAATATGAGTGAAGCAGCAATAGAAATAGCAAGAAAGATAGGATATTATAATGCAGGAACAATAGAATTTCTTGTGGATGAAAACAAAAATTTTTATTTTCTTGAAATAAATGCAAGACTGCAGGTAGAGCATCCTGTCACTGAAATGATAACAGGGAAAGACCTTGTAAGAGCACAGATTGAAATAGCAAATGGCAGAAAGTTACCCTGGAAAATAGAAGAGATAAGTCTTAGGGGACATGCGATTGAATGCAGAATATATGCAGAAGACCCATTAAATAACTTTGCCCCATCCCCTGGAAAAATAGAATTTCTGAGTGAACCTAAGGGTCCATACATAAGGGTTGATTCAGGAATATATGAAGGATGGGAAATACCTCTTTTTTATGATCCACTTATTTCAAAATTGATTGTCTGGAGTGAAAAAAGGGAAGAGGCAATTGAAAAAATGAAAGAGGCACTTAAAGAATATATAATTATTGGGGTAAAAACAATTATACCCTTTTTGTTAAAAATAATCCAAAATGAGAATTTCAAAAAGGGAACTTATCATACAAACTTTTTAAGGGAATTTAGTTTCAAAGAGGAAGAGGAGAAAGAAGAAAAACTTTTAAAAGTTGCGATTTTGGGGCTACTTCTGGAAAATAAAGGAATAGAAATAAAGACAAAAAAGGAAAGTTATAACGCATGGAAGATAATAAACAGATTGAGGAGTTTATATTGAAAAAACATATATTTGTAAACAGGAAAGAATTTGAAATTGAAATTAAAAATGAAGGGAGAAAAAGTATATTCATCAGCAAAGATAAAAAAATAGAGGCTGAATTAATTGATAAAAAAATAGAGGGAAAATTTTTCGCAATTATAGGGAATGAATGTGTTGAATTTCTGTTTTTAAGAAAAGGTGGAAACAAAAGTATTATAATATTTGATGGTAAGGAATATGAAGTTGAAATTGGAGAAAAAAAGTATATTGAAAAAGAAATAATGGATAATTTTGTTTACGCTCCTATGCCAGGAATGGTTACAGAAATAAAGGTGAAAGTAGGAGAGAAAGTGAATAAAGGGGCGCCACTTCTTATTATGGAATCAATGAAGATGCAAATAGAAATTTCTGCACCTTTTGATGGAGAAGTTGAAGAGATATATATAAAAGAAAATAGTCCTATTAAAAAAGAAGACAAACTTTTAAAAATGAAAAAATGAAAGAAAAATATTATTTTACACCGGAGGATATAAAAGACATAAACTATGAAAAGGATGTTTCTAATCCCGGGAAATTTCCCTTTACAAGAGGAATCCACGAAACAATGTATAGAGGGAAACTGTGGACAATGAGACAGTATGCAGGATATGGAACATCTAAGGAGACAAATGAAAGGTTTAGATATTTACTTTCACAGGGACAAACAGGGCTTTCAATTGCTTTTGATTTACCAACACAACTTGGTATGGATTCTGATCACCCTTTTGCAAGAGGTGAAGTTGGAAAAGTAGGAGTGGCAGTAAGTACACTCTTGGATATGGAAGAGATATTTAAAGGAATAAAACTTGACAGGGTTTCAACATCTATGACAATAAACGCAACAGCAAATATAATACTTGCAATGTATATATTGATTGCTAAGAAAAATGGAGTGGATGAAAATCTTTTGAGTGGAACAGTACAGAATGACCCTTTAAAAGAGTTCCTTGCAAGAGGAAATTATATATTTCCACCAAAGGAATCTTTAAGACTTTCAATTGATATATGGGAATACTGTATAAAAAATATGCCAAAATGGTATTTTGTTTCAATATCTGGATACCATATAAGGGAAAAAGGAGCAACTGCAAGCCAGGAAATTGCCTTCACCTTTGCCAATGGAATTGAATATATAGAAAATGCTCTTTCAAGAGGACTTGATATTGATAAAATTGGTGAAAGAATTTCATTTTTCTTTGGTGTTCACAACAATTTCTTTGAAGAAATTGCAAAATTTAGAGCAGCAAGAAAGGTATGGGCAAGAATAATGAAAGAAAGATTCAAAGCAAGAAATGAAAATTCAATAAAAATGAGATTCCATACCCAAACATGTGGATCAACACTCACATACCAGGAGCCACAAAATAATATAATAAGGGTTACATTACAAGCACTTGCAGCAGTTCTTGGAGGAACCCAGAGCCTTCATACCAACTCTTTTGATGAAGCAATAGGATTACCATCTCGTGAAGCGGTAAGGATTGCTTTAAGAACACAGCAAATTATTGCCTATGAAAGTAAAATTACAGAATATGCTGATCCTCTCGGGGGTTCTTATTTAATAGAGAGATTAACAAAAGATATGGAAGAAGAAATAATGGAAATCATAAGGGATATTGAAGAAAGAGGCGGAGCATTGAAATGTGTTGAAACAGGTTATATGAAAAAATTAATTGAAGAAAGTGCTTACAGGTATCAAAAAAATGTAGAAGAAAAAAAAGAATATATTGTAGGTGTAAATATTTTTAAGGATGAAGCAAAGGTGCCATCACCTGAAATAAAAATATCTGAAGAAATATATGAAAGTAGAAAAGAATTTTTAAAAAAGTTTAGAGAGAAAAGAAACAAAGAGGAGGTGAAAAAATGTATAGATATTATAAAAGAGAAGGCATATAAGGGTGAAAATCTAATGCCTTATATAAAAGAAGGTGTTGAAAAAAACTTGACACTCGGTGAAATATGTGAAGCACTAAAAGAGATATTTGGAGAATATAAGGAAAAGGAGTAAAATATGCCATTTTTAATGATAGTTGGGCTTGGATGGGGTGACGAAGGAAAAGGGAAAATAATAAGTGCATTAAAAGATGAATTTGATATAGTTGTAAGATTTCAAGGTGGATCAAATGCAGGACATACAGTTTATATAGAAAATAAAAAGGTAGTTTTTCGTCAAATTCCTTCAGGACTTTTTCATAAAGATAAAATAGGAATTTTAGGTCCCTATGAATTGATAGACCTTGAACTTCTTTTAAAAGAAGTGGAAGAACTTGAGGAGATGGATTTAAAAATAATGGAGAGAATTTATATTGATGAAAGATGCCCGCTTGTTTTGCCCTATCATAAATTCATTGACGAACTTGAAGAAGAAAAAAGTGGAAAAATAGGGACAACAAAAAGGGGGATAGGACCTGCTTATTCAGAGTTTATTGCAAGAAAGAGTATAAGAATAGGGAATTTAAAAGAGGAAAGAGATTTAAATGAAAGGTTTAAAGATTCTTTTGAATGGAATTCGGTTATTTTAGGTGGAAAATATGGACAAGCACCACCTGATAAGAAAATTATTATTAAAAATTTAAAGGATAATTTTGAAAAAATAAGAGAAAGAGTAACTGATACGATAAAGTTTATCCATGAGAGCGAAAAAAATAATAAAAGGATATTAATTGAAGGGGCACAGGGCAGCCTTCTTGATGTAATCCTTGGAACATATCCCTATGTAACTTCTTCATTTACTATTGCAGGTGGTGCTTCTGCAAGTTTAGGAATACCTCCTTATAAGATAGATAGAATAATAGGTGTTTTAAAAGCGTACGCTACAAGAGTTGGAAAAGGTCCTTTCCCAACAGAATGTAAAGACAGAATGAACGAATTTTTAAGAGAAAAAGGTGAAGAATATGGAGCAGTAACTTTAAGACCAAGAAGATGTGGATGGCTTGATCTTGTTGCCTCTAAATATGCATGTATTATAAATGGACCAACAGAAATTGCATTAACAAAGATTGATGTCCTTTCAGGTATAAGTGAGATAAAAATATGTGTTGAATATGAAATCAATGGAGAAAGAACTAAATTTCCGCCTGTAAATATTTCTGAATGGTTCAAAATAAAACCAATATATAAACACTTTGAAGGTTTTGAAATTAAAAGTGACATTAAAAATTATCAAGATCTTCCTAAAAATTTAAAAAAGATAATAGATTTCATTGAAGAATACCTTGAAGTCCCTATAAAGATGATATCAATAGGAAAGGAAAAATCCCAGATTATATATAAATGAATTTATATCCCCATAAAAAGTTTTTATTTGCAATAGAAAAATTTAACCTTGTAAAAGAAAATGAAAAAATACTTGTTGCAATTTCAGGAGGACCTGATTCAACATCATGTCTTTTAAATTTAAAGGCAATCCAAAAAGATAAAAATCTAAAACTATATGCAATTTATATTGACCATGGTTTAAGAGAGGATATAGAGGAAGATAAAAAATTTGTTAAAGGTTTATGTGCAAAATTAAATATACCGCTTTTTATTGAAAAAGTCAAAATAAAGGGAAAAGGAAGCATTGAGGAAAAAGCAAGAAAAGAAAGAATTAAAGTTTTTGAAAGATATATCAAAAAATATAAGTTTGATAAGATTGCAACAGGTCATAATTTAAACGATACGATTGAGACACTTTTATTTAGAATTTTTAGGGGGGGCTTTGGAGAAAAAATAATCGGGATAAATCCTTTAGAAGGAAATTTTATAAGACCATTAATTTTGACAACAAAAGATGAGAACATATCCTATTTAAAAAAATTAGGAATAAATTATAGAGTTGATATAACAAACTTTGATTTTAAAATAACAAGAAATTACATAAGACATAAAATACTCCCAATTTTTAAAGAAATTTTTCCTGATTTTGAAAAAGGATTTTTAAAGACTTACATTTCTTTTTTTGAGCAAAAAGATTTCGTAAAAAAACATATTGAAAATATATACAAAGAAAATATTTACATGGAAGGCGAAAATTTTGTAATTTTAAAACTTCCAAAAGTTTCAGATTACGAAATTTCTGAACTTTCAAATTATGTTTTTCAAAAAATTAAAAAGGATAAATCAATAAATTTCTATCAGAAAGAGGAAATTAAAAAAATATATAAAAAGGGAAGCGGAAGAGTTAGTTTATCAAAAAATATTTTTTTAGAAATTTCAATGGGATATTTTAGCATTTTTAAAGAAACTAAATTAAAAAACAAAGAAAAAATTAAAAAAGGTATTTTTAAATGGGAGCCACTTGGCATTAAAATAAAAATAAATAAAAATATTGAGGGGCTTTTAAGAAACTGGGAAGAAGGGGATTATATAATTATAAATAAAAAAAGAAAAAAAATGAAAAAAGTATTTAATGAATTTAAAATACCAAGATTTTTAAGAAAATTTATCCCGGTTATTGCAAAAGATAAAAGGGTTTTATGGGCTTATCCCTCTATATTTTCTGATGAATTGAAAAAAATAAAGGATTTTGTTAAAATTATAGAAGTTAAAAATGAAACTTAAAGTCCTTATAAAAGAAAAAGAGATAAAAAGGAGAGTTAAGGAACTTGCAGAGGAAATAAAGAGGGATTATAAGGAAAAAGATCCAGTAATAATAGGTATTTTAAAAGGCGCTTTTGTGTTCTTGTCCGATCTTATAAGGCGTCTTGATTTTCCTCATGAGATTGAGTTTTTAAGGGTATCAAGTTATGGGTCAAAAAGTATTTCAAATGGGAAGATAAAATGGATTATGAAGCCTGAGATTGTTTTAAAAGGTAGACATGTTTTAATTGTTGAGGATATAATTGATACAGGATTTACTTTGAAAAAAATATACGAAAAAATTAAAAAGGAAAAACCTTTATCCTGTAAAATATGTGTTTTTCTTGATAAATTTGAAAGAAGAAAGATAGAGGTGCCCCTCCATTATGTAGGTTTCAGGGTCCCAAATTTTTTCCTTGTAGGGTATGGACTTGACTTTGACGAAAAATTCCGTTATCTTAAAGATATTAGAATTATAGATTTGGAGGAGAAAAATGAATGAAAAGAAAAAAGGAGGAGATTATTTAAAAGGAATTATTTTCTGGGTCTTGATATTCTTGTCTTTTGCACTTCTTATTGCATATTTTAGTGAGAAAAAAGTTTCTTTTTTAGAAATTTCATATTCAAAGTTCTTAGAAGAAATAAAAAAAGGCAATATAAAAGAGATCATTTTTACTGAGAAAGAAATAACCGGGGAATTCAAAAATCCTGTTATCATAAAAGATGTAAACTATCAAAATTTTAGACTTTCTCTTCCATTTCCAAAGCCTGATCTTCTTGACCTCTTAACACAAAAAGGGGTTGAAGTCAAAACAAAAACAAAAAATCCTTTCTGGGAAGTTTTACTTGGTTATGCCCCCTGGTTTTTAATTTTTATTGTATTCTGGTTCTTATTTTTAAGACAGATTCAAGGGGGAAGTTCAAGAGCCTTTTCATTTGGAAAGGTTAGAGCAAAGATACTAACAGAGGATAGACCAAAAGTAACATTTAATGATGTAGCAGGATGTGATGAGGCAAAAGAGGAACTTAAAGAAGTTATAGAATTTCTTAAAAATCCACAAAAGTTTCAAAAACTTGGAGCAAGAATACCAAAAGGTGTATTACTTTTAGGACCACCTGGAACAGGTAAAACACTACTTGCAAAGGCAGTTGCAGGGGAAGCAAAAGTTCCTTTTCTTTCAATCTCAGGTTCTGACTTTGTAGAGCTCTTTGTTGGTGTTGGAGCAGCAAGAGTAAGAGACCTTTTTGACCAGGCAAAAAAGATGGCACCTGCTATAGTTTTCATAGACGAGATAGATGCAGTTGGAAGATTAAGAGGAGCGGGACTTGGTGGTGGACATGATGAAAGAGAGCAAACACTTAACCAGCTCCTTGTTGAAATGGATGGGTTTGATACGAAAGACGGTGTGATAATAATGGCTGCAACAAATAGACCTGATATTTTGGACCCTGCGCTTTTAAGACCCGGAAGGTTTGATAGACAGATAGTTATTGATAGACCTGATGTTAGGGGTAGAGAAGAAATACTTAAAATACATACAAGGAGAATACCTCTTGGAGAAGATGTTGATTTAAAGAAACTTGCAAGGGGTACACCTGGTTTTGCAGGTGCAGACCTTGCAAATATGGTAAATGAGGCTGCCCTTCTTGCAGCAAGAAAGGGAAAAAATAAGGTTGAGATGGAAGATTTTGAAGAAGCAAAAGATAAAGTTTTAATGGGTTTAGCAAGAAAAAGTCTTGCACTCTCCCCTGAAGAAAAAAGGGTGATAGCCTACCATGAAGCAGGACATGCACTTGTCTCAAAGTATGTTCCTCATTCTGACCCAATTCATAAAGTTACAATAATACCAAGGGGAAGAGCACTTGGAATTACACAACAACTTCCAGAGGATGATAGGCATATCTATTCAAAAGAATACCTTGAAAGCCAGTTAGCAGTTTTACTTGGTGGAAGAGCAGCAGAAAGGATAGTATTAAATACAGAAACAACAGGTGCAGCAAGTGATTTAGAAAGAGCAACAGAAATAGCAAGAAAGATGGTTTGTGAATGGGGAATGAGCGAAAAAATTGGTTCTGTTACATTTGGTAAGGTAGAAGAAGAAATATTTCTTGGAAGGGAACTTGGAGCAAAAAGATATTATAGTGAGAAAACTGCTGAAATGATTGATGAAGAAATTAAAAATATAATTAAAAAAGCAGAAGAAACAGCAGAAAAAATTATAAAAGAGAAAAAAAATATACTTGAAAAAATAGTTGAAAAATTACTTGAAAAAGAAATTCTTGAAAGAGAAGAGATTGATGAAATAATAAAAAATTATTCAATTTGATTTTTTTATTTTATACCATTTATAATTGTAATATTAATTATAGGAGGTGAGAAATATGTGGTATAGCATAATAATAAGTATGGTGATAAATATGGGGATGGATAAAATAATGCCATCCCTGAAGGAAATCATGCAGAATACAGGACCGGATGAAAAAATAGGGGTGCTTGTGCATCTTGCTGAAAAACCTGATTTTGAAGCAATAAAAGGATTAAAGCCAAAGGAATATGTTGAATTTTTAAAGAATTTCTCTGAGAATTCACAAAGGGATATATTAAATTACTTAAAAAGAAATTTCAAAGATAAAATATCTGATTTGACTCCATACTGGATATTTAACGGATTCTATGTAAAAGCAACAAAGGATGTGATTGAAAAACTTGCTCAAAGAGAGGATGTTGAATACATAATTGAAGATTTTGAAGTCCCACTGGCTGACCTTACAATCCCGGAAAAGAAAGATTTTGAAACTTATGCAATAGAATGGAACATATTAAAGGTAAGAGCCGATTCCTGCTGGATGATAGGCTATACAGGGGAAGGAGTGATAATAGGTCATATGGATACAGGTGTTGATGTGAATCATCCTGCACTTCAAGGTAAATGGCTTTCACCTTACTGGTATGACCCTGTAAATGGACAGCCTAATCCATATGATGACCATGGACATGGAACTCATACAATGGGGACAATTCTTGGTGGTGATGGACTAGGTCCATTTGCAAATGACATAGGGGTTGCGCCCGGTGCAAAATTTGTAACCTGTAAAATATGTAATGCAAGTGGTTCATGTCCAACCTCCGCAATTCATGCTGGATTCCAAAAGACTGCTGAATGGAAAGGACAAGGGGTAAATATTGTTGCAAATTCTAATTCATGGGGTGGCTCAATGACTTCTACTGAATTCTGGCAGGATGTTTTAAACTGGAGAAACATAGGTATTATCCCCGTATTTGCTATTGGAAATGAAGGAACTTCATCAAATAGGACACCAGGTAATTTCCCAACAACAATAGGTGTTGGTGCAACTGATGCCTCTGATTACATTGCATCTTTTTCTTCAAGAGGACCTGCTCCAAACCAACCTCCATGGAATGACCCTCAATACTGGCCAACACCTGATTGGAATTTAACAAAACCAAACATATCTGCACCAGGAGTTAATGTAAACTCATCCTTACCGGGTGGTTCCTATGGAACCATGTCAGGAACTTCAATGGCAACTCCTCATGTTGCAGGTGCTATTGCAATCCTCTATCAAAAAAATCCAAATTTAACATTTACAGAGGTTTATAACTTACTTTTAAATTATGCAAGGAGACCATCTCATGGTGCACCCTATCCAAATAATACCTATGGATGGGGAATATTAAATGTCTATCAATCACTCATTCATACACCTTCACCAGGTATGCCTGAATCGCTTACAGTTTTCACACCTTTCAATTTTGAAAAAACTTTCACAAGAAATCCTTTATTTAAAATGAGGGCTGTTGATCCACAGGGTGATGATATAATCTATCAAATTGTATGGGCACTTGATACACTATTTACAAGTCCTGAAAGTGTAAATACACAACCTTATCCAAGTGGTCAGATTATAAGTTATAATTTACCTGTTCCACTTAACCATGGAGAAACTTACTGGATTAAAGTAAGGGCAAGAGATACAACTTCAAGTGGTTCATGGTCACAGTTTACACAAAGATTTTCCTTAACAATTGATACAACAATGCTTCAAAATACATGCTCATGGTATCAAACAAAAGGGGCACAGTTTAAATACAATAGTTTCTATGGAACAAAAATAGAAGGGGATAGCGTTGTTTTAGAGACTTATGGGTATGTTATTGATACACTACTTTGCCAGAATTTTGAAGCAGGAGTGATTCCACCTGGATGGACTGTTATTGATGGAAATAACGATGGATATAAATGGACAGTTGGGACAACAACTGATTTAGGCTCATACACTCCACCAAATTATGGAACAAAGTATGCATACTATTCAGATGATGACGCAGGAAATGGTGTTATAAATTACAATGAAGAACTATGGACACCTCCAATTGGTATTCCACAAAATGCTGCAAATTTAAAATTTAAATATGGATATGGTTTCAGGGTTTATCAAACAGGTGAAAAATTGAGAACACATTTCAGAAAGAAAATTGGCTCTTCATGGACACAATGGACAGAACTAAAAGTTTATACGGCAAGTGGAGCAGGAACAGATTCCTTTGATTTATCAAACCAATTGCCCTGTGATTCAATTCAGTTTAGATTCTTCTATAGCGATTCAACTGCTTCAAGCCACTGGGGATGGGCATGTGCTGCTGATAATGTATTTTTAATTTACTCTTACACATACCAGAATAATGAAGGAAAAATGACAACTGCACCATGTCTATACAATAATCTATCAATTACCTATCCAAGAGGAGCCTGGGGATATGTATACTGGGAAAAAAGCAAACAAGAAGATTCAGTAGGTGTTCAGGTAGAATACTTTGATGGAAGTTCATGGCAACTTGTCCCGGATAACATATTACCAGGAAACTCTCAGGGATTTTTCACACAGAATAAAATTGGACAGGTTAGCATAATGAATCTTGATACAGTAGCATACAATACACTAAGACTTAAAACGATATTTCTAAGAAAACAAAATGCACAAAACCCTGCATTGCTCTGGATTGAAATAGGTAATCCTGCTGTTTCTTCAGAAGAAATTTCGCGCAACTTTCTAAAACCAAATATTTCTGCTTATCCAACAATATTTAATGATAAACTGCATATAAAATATTTTATTCCACCTTTTGAAAGAGCAAAAATTAAAATATACAATGCATCAGGAAGAATTTTAAAGGAAATCACTTACAATCCTTCAAATTTGCCTATTTCAGGAACATATATATTTGAAGGGAAAAAGATAACCCAGGGAATATACTTCATAAGATTTGAAACAAAATCCTATAAAAAGACATTAAAGACAATATATGTGAAATAATTGACTTAAAACTTTTTAAAAGTTTATAATTTTGTTCTTTAAAAGGAGGAAGAAGTGATTTTACCTTTTAAAAATGAACCTTTTACGGATTTTAGTTTACCTGAAAATAAAGAGAAAATGATAAAAGCAATTGAAAAGATTGAAAAGGAAATGGGAAGAGAAATTCCACTTATTATAAATGGAAAAGAAGTCTATAAAAAGGAAAAAATAAAATCAATTAATCCATCAAATAAAGATGAAATAGTTTGTCTTGCACAAAAAGCAGATAGGGAGGATGCGGAAAAGGCACTTGAAAGTGCATGGAAGGCATTTAAAGAATGGCAGTTTTTTCCGCCTGAAGAAAGGGCTAATATTTTATTCAAGGCAGCAGAGATTGCAAGGAAAAGGAAATTTGAACTTGCTGCTACAATGGTTCTTGAAGTCGGGAAAAACTTTTCAGAGGCAGACGCTGATGTTGCAGAAACAATAGATTATTTTGAATTCTACGGAAGGGAAATGTTAATATACTCACAGCCACAACCTTTAACTCCTTATCCTGGAGAGATAAATGAATATTTCTATATCCCTCTTGGAGCAGGAGTTATAATACCTCCGTGGAACTTCCCCCTTGCAATCCTTTCAGGAATGTCATCAGCAGCAATAGTAACAGGAAATGCTATAGTTTTAAAACCTTCATCTGATTCCCCTCTGACAGGATATAGATTTTATGAAATAATGCAAGAAGCAGGATTACCCGAGGGAATTTTAAACTTCTTAACTGGTCCAGGAGGGGTGGTTGGTGATTATCTTGTTGCTCATCCAAAAACAAGGTTTGTTGCATTTACTGGTTCAAAAGAGGTTGGGTGTCATATATACGAACTTGCAGCAAAAGTCCAGGAAGGACAAATCTGGCTTAAAAGAGTAATAGCGGAGATGGGTGGAAAAGATGCAATAATTGTTGATGATGAATGTGACATTGAAGATGCAGTAGATGGAGTTTTGGTTTCTGCGTTTGGCTATCAGGGACAGAAATGTTCCGCATGTTCAAGAGCAATTGTTCATGAAAAAATTTATAAAGATTTTCTGGATATTTTAAAAGAAAAAGTAGAGAAGATAAGTATAGGACCAGCAAAGGAAAACCATTTTATGGGACCTGTTATAAATGAGGCAAGTGAAAAGAAAATTCTTGAGTATATAGAAATAGGTAAAAAAGAAGGAAAACTTTTAACAGGAGGAGAAAAAGCAGAGGGTAACGGATTCTATATAAAACCAACAGTATTCTATGATGTTGATTCTAAAGCAAGAATTGCACAGGAAGAGATTTTTGGACCTGTTCTTGCTGTTATAAAAGCAAAAGATTTTGACCATGCCCTTGAGATAGCAAATGATACAATTTATGGTCTTACAGGTTCTGTTTATACAAAAAATAGAGAAAAGATATATAAGGCAAAAAGGATTTTTCATTGCGGGAATCTCTATATAAATAGAAAATGCACAGGTGCACTTGTTGATGTCCATCCTTTTGGTGGATTCAATATGTCGGGAACTGATTCAAAAGCAGGAGGGAGAGACTATCTTCTCCTCTTTCTGCAGGGTAAAAGTGTATCTGAAAAAATAAGGTAGTGGGAGCAAAGTTAATTTATCCTGATGGCAAAGTAGAGGATGTAGAAAAAGGAAAAAAATTAGGGGAATTTTTAAATGAGAGATATTTATGTGGCAAAATAGGAAACGAAATTTTTGATTTTTCTTATGAAATTCAGGGAAATGAAGAAATAATCCTATGTGATTTTACTTTTCATGAGGGGAAAATCGCGTTCTGGCATACCTCTTCACATATTCTTGCAAATGCAGTAAAAGAACTATTTCCGGATGCAAAACTTGGAATAGGACCTGCAATAGAAAATGGTTTTTATTACGATTTCTATGTTGAAAAACCCTTTACAGAAGAAGACCTTAAAAAAATAGAAGAAAAGATGAGAGAGATAATAAAAAGGGATGAAAAACTTCATAAAATAGATATAAGTTATGAAGAAGCAAAAAAGATTTTTGGGGAATTGAAAGAAAATTTCAAATTGGAACTTATAGAGGAGATAAAGGATGAGAAGATAACAGTTTATAAACATGGAAACTTTATAGATTTATGTAAAGGACCCCATGTAAAGAGCACAGGAATTATAAAAGAGGTAAAGGTGCTCTCCTCTTCTGGATGTTATTGGAGAGGCGACGAAAGAAATGAGAGGATGCAAAGGATTTACGGAATTTCATTTCCTTCAAAAAAAGAACTTGAAGAATTTTTGATTTTTTATGAAGAGGCAAAAAAGAGGGATCATAGAAAACTTGGGAAAGAACTTGAACTCGTTTTCTTTTCAGAAGAGACAGGACCTGCACTTCCAATATGGTTTCCGAAAGGCGCTATTATAAGAAAAATAATTGAGAATTTCCTTTATGAAGAACATATAAAAAGGGGGTACTTACCTGCTATTACACCACATATCGGGAAAAAAGAACTGTGGAAAAGGTCAGGACATCTTGATTTCTATATTGAAAATATGTTTCCTGAAATGAAAATAAGTGAAAATGAAAGTTATTTTATAAAACCGATGAATTGCCCATTCCACATCCAGATTTATAAATCAAAAACAAGGTCATATAGAGATCTGCCTTTTAGAATCTTTGAATTCGGGAATGTTTACAGGTTTGAAAGGAGCGGTGTTTTACATGGACTTATAAGGGTAAGAGGATTCACACAGGATGATGCCCATATTTTCTGCAAAGAAGAAGATATTAAAGATGAGATAAAAAATGTGATAGATTTTGCCATGTTCATTCTTGAAAAATTTGGATTTGAAAAGTATCATGTGAATATATCCACAATGCCTGAAAAACATGTAGGTGATGAAAGAATGTGGGAAATTGCAACTAATTCATTAATAGAAGCTGTAAGGGAAAAGGGGCTCAGTTTTAAAATAGAAGAGGGTGAAGGTGCTTTTTATGGACCAAAAATAGATATATTGATAGAGGATGCATTAAAGAGAAAATGGCAGTGCACAACAATCCAGTTTGATTTTAATATACCAGAAAGGTTTGAAGTAAAATATAAAGATAGGGATGGTAAAGATAAAACCCCTTATTTAATCCATAGGGCACTGATAGGCTCTTTTGAAAGGTTTTTCGGACTTTTAATTGAACATTATGAAGGTAATTTCCCATTATGGCTTGCTCCGGTCCAGATGAGAATTTTAACTTTAAGTGAAGAGGTAAATGATTATGCAGAAAAAATATTGGAAATATTTAGAAAAGAAAGGATAAGAGTAGATACGGATTTATCAAATGAAAGAATTTCTTATAAAATAAGAAATGCTGAAAATGAAAAAATCCCTTATATGATAATAATAGGGAAAAATGAAAAAAAAGAAAATAAAATCTCTGTAAGGAAACATAAGGAAGGTGAAAAGGGAATTTTTGAGATAGAAGAATTTATAAAAATTTTTAAGGAGGAAGCAAAAGGATATGGGAAGGAAAAAATTTTTTAGAGGACCTGTAAAAAGGGAACCCGAACCTTATAAAGTGAATGAAAAAATAAATGCAAGAGAAGTAAGGGTAATTGATGAAGAAGGAAGACATCTTGGTATAATGGACATAAACTCTGCCCTTGAACTTGCCTACTCAAAGGGACTTGACCTTGTTGAAATAGCAGTAAACCAGAATCCGCCTGTCTGTAAAATAACAGATTATGGTAAATTTAAATATGAAATGAAGAAAAAAGAGAAAAAAGAGAAAAAAGTTCAAGGCGGCGAAGTTAAAGAAATATCATTCAGACCAACAACCTCAATGCATGATATTGAGATAAAACTCAAAAAGGTAAAAGAATTTATTGAAAATGGAAATAAAGTAAAAGTAAGGATATTCTTTAAAGGAAGGGAAAAAATGATGTTTGAAAAGGGTAAAGAAATATTCTATAAGATATTTGAAAAGATAAGTGAATGGGCTGAAGTTGAAAAAGAACCTGCTCCCTTAGGGATAAATCAATATGTTGCAATCATAAGAAAGAAAAAATAATTCTTTAAAATTTATACTCTAAAAATATCCTTTCTCTTTCAAATTTTAATCCAAATTTCCTTTCTTTTATTTTTGATTTTGCCATATAATATGTTTGCAGGAATGAAGTGAAATGATTTATAACAATACCGAGTGAAAAAACTTTTTTAATTTGCTCAAGTTCCCTTTCCCTTTCTCTTAATTTCATGAACTTTATCCATTTATCTTTATCTTCCCATCTCCATTTATTTTTTAATTTATGTTTTTCAACATAATCATCCTGTAATTTTCTATCATCAGGATATATAGCCCTTGCCTTCCTTCTTAAATATTCAATGTAATCTTCATAAGAATAAAAATTTTCAACATTTATCCAGTAATCTTCATCTTTTATATGGGGGTTTGCACTTGCATAAATTTTAGCAAAGGATTTGTAACTTGAAATGGTGTTATCAATCGTTTTATTTGAAATAAAATAGGAAAATAAAAAAATGCTTTCAGAAAAAAAGAAAATTTTTGCAATCTCCTTTTCATTCAAAATATAAGTTCCGCTTCCTGGAATTAGACCTGAAAATCCTGCATATATAAAAGGATTTTTAAATAGAAAGTTTATAAGAATAAAAATCTTCATTCTTCCTCCTTCTTTACAATACAGGCATCCACAACAAAATCCCCTTGTTTTAATTTGATAACTCTTATACCTTTTGCATTTCTTTTTAGTTTCTTTATATTTGAAATCTTAATCTTCAAAATATTACCCTCTTTTGTCATCAAAACAATTTCACCTTCTTTTGGAGCAGACTTCATCCAGGCAATCTTACTATTTTCGTCTATTCTATGTAAAAGGATACCCTTCCCACCTCTGTGAGTAACCCTCACTTCATCAGGGTCAAATCTTTTACCAAACCCATTAGAGGTTAAAGAAATGATCTCCTCCCCCTCTTTTATAAGGGTGCCCCTTACTACCTCCTCACCCTTTCCCACTTTTATACCTCTAACACCATAAGCATTCCTTCCCATTGGTCTTATTTCAGAAGAATTTATTTTTATTCCAAACCCAGTATTTTTCACAAACATAATTTCATCTTTTTCTTTCACTCTTAAAACATCAACAAGTTCATCTCGCTCAGGCAATGTAATTCCTGTAATCCCTCTTTTACCTGCATTCCTAAATTCGGAAAGAAGGGTCTTTTTTACCCTCCCCATTTTTGTTATAAAGAATATATACTCATTTTCATTCCATTCAGAAATAGAAAGCATGTCAACAATTTTCTCATCTTTGTTTAAAAGAAAAAATGAACTTATATGCTTGCCCTTACTTTGAAGACCACCTTCTGGCAATTCAAATCCCCTTATAGAATAAACCTTTCCTCTTTGCGTAAAGAAAAGTATATGGTCATGGGTATCACATGTAAAAATAACTTTTGGAAAGTCTCCTTCATATAAGAATAAACTTGCTCCTATCCCTCCTTTTTTCTGAACTCTTATTGAAGAAGCAGGCACCCTTTTTATAAATCCTGATTCTGTTAAAATAACAGTTATTCTTTCTCTTTGTATCAAATCTTCGATCTCAATCTCTTCTGGTTCTTTTTCTAATATTTCTGTTTTCCTTTCGTCCCCGTATTTTTCAGCAATCTCTTTAAGTTCACTCTTAATTATTTCCATAAGCAATTTTTTGCTTTTTAAAATAGACCTGTATTTCTCTATATCTTTTATAAGCAGAGTATATTCCTCTTCAATTTTTTCTCTTTCAAGTTTTGTAAGGTTTTGAAGTTTCATTTCAAGGATAGCCTGTGTTTGTTTATCTGAAAAGGTAAATTCCTTCATAAGGAAGAGTTTTGCTTCTTTTGGCTCACTTGACTTCTTTATAATATTTATAACTCTATCAATATTTGCAATTGCTATTTTGAACCCTTCTAAAATATGAGCCCTTTCCTCTGCCCTTTTGAGTAAAAAAGAGATTTTTCTCCTTGTAACTTCTTCTCTATGTTTTAAATAAAGGGAAAGCATCTCTTTAAGGGTCAAAATCTTTGGCTCATTATTAGTAAGAGCAAGCATTATTACACCAAAAGATGTTTCAAGAGGTGTAAGTTTATAAAGTAAATTTAAAACTACCTCTTCATTTATCCCTCTTTTAAGTTCTATAACCACCCTGATTCCATCTCTATCAGACTCGTCTCTCAACTCTATTATCCCTTCTATCTTCTTTTCCCTTACAAGATTTGCAATCCTTTCTACAAGAAGAGCTTTATTCACCTGGTATGGAATTTCTGTTATAATTATTTTTTTATGACCATGCGCACCCTCTTCAATTTCCACTTTCCCCCTTAAAACGATTCTCCCTTTACCTGTTAAATACGCTTCCTTTATCCCTTCTTTCCCGAGTATAATTCCGCCTGTAGGAAAATCAGGACCTTTTATAAAATTAAGTAATTTCTCATCAGAAATTTCAGGATTATCTATAATTGAAATTAAGGCATTTACAACCTCTTTAAGATTATGTGGGGGTATATTCGTTGCCATTCCAACCGCAATACCTGATGAACCATTTACAAGGAGATTTGGAAACTTAGAAGGTAAAACCGTTGGTTCTTTTAATTTACCATCAAAATTTGGAACAAAATCAACAGTTTCTTTATCAATATCTTCAAGCATTAAAACAGCAAATGGTGAAAGTTTTGCCTCTGTATACCTGTAAGCAGCAGGTGGGTCACCATCAATAGAACCAAAATTACCCTGCCCTATGATTAGAGGATATCTTAAAGAAAAATCTTGAGCCATCCTTACAAGCGCGTCATAAACAGCCATATCACCATGAGGATGATATTTACCAAGAACTTCTCCAACAACATTTGCACATTTTTTAAACGGTTTATCAGGGGTAAGCCCGATTTCAAGCATAGCGTACAAAATTCTCCTGTGAACAGGTTTGAGCCCATCCCTTACATCAGGAAGTGCTCTTCCAACTATCACACTCATTGCATAATCTATATAACTTGTCCTCATCTCATCTTCTATATAAACAGGTTCTATTCTCTCGGGCATCTTCACCTCCTGGAATTTATTTTTACCTTAACACCATAAAATTTCTTTATTTCACCAAGAAAATAGATTGGCTCCCCGAATTTTTTAAAATAATTTTTAATATAATCCTCATCCCTTTTTGAAAAAATAATTATCATCCCTATTCCCATATTAAAAACCCTAAACATCTCATCCCAGGGAACCTTACCTTTTTGTTGAATAAATTTAAATATTTCTGGTATATCAAAATTTTTAAAATCAATCTCAGCGGATAAAGTTTTGTCAAGAACCCTCTTTATATTACCTTCAAATCCCCCACCTGTTATATGGACAGACGCCTTAATCCTATTTTTTATAATTAGTGGATAAAGGATTTTAAAATAACTTCTATGTGGAATAAGTAATAGATTTTTAAGTTTTTTATTTCCAATTCTTGTTTCAAGGGAAATACTATTATCTTTTATAATCTTTCTTACAAGAGAAAAACCATTCGTATGTAAGCCCGATGAAGAAATTCCGTATATTAAATCTCCCTCCTTTAATTTCTTTGGAATAATATCTTCCTTTTTTAAAATTCCTATCATGCATCCAACAAGGTCAAACATTCTCTTATTGTAAATATCAGGCATCTCAGCAGTCTCGCCACCTAAAAGAAGTGCATCATGTTCTTTTAGTGCTTTATTAATTCCTTTTATAATTTCATAAATTTCAATTTCTTTTAAATTTGAAGAAGCAATATAATCAAGGAAAAATAAAGGTCTTGCACCTGTACATAAAAGGTCATTTACGCAGTGATTAACAATATCAATACCAATTCCTTCAAGGTATCCAATCTCCTTTGCAAGGATAAGCTTTGTCCCAACACCGTCAATAGTTGCTGCAAGATAATTGTTTTTATTTATTTTATAAATCCCGGCAAATCTTCCCTTTGAAATCCTGGGGATAAATTTTTTTATTCTTTTCTTAATAAAATCAGCATAATCAATATCAACACCAGCCTCTTTATACCTCATATCTCCATTCAATATCTTTAATTATTTTTTTAACAGGACCTTTAAGAAGTTTTAAAACTTTCCTATACTTTTCAATCCCTCCACCAAAAGGGTCAGGTATTTCCATTTCATCTGAAATGAGCCTTATCTTTTCAGAAAATCCATATTTTGAAATTTCCATAAAATGCTTCCTTTCCATTACATATATAAAATCAGCCCATTCAAGTGTGTCAATATCAATATTCTTTGCCTTATGAAAAGAAAGGTCGATCCCGATTTCTTCTAAAACCCTTTTAGCATTTTTACTTATGGGCGTAAAAGAAATAGCATTTATCCCTCTTGATTTTATCCTTATATTTTTTCTCAAATAATAAGGTAAATATTTTCTTGCAAGTCCCGCTGCCATCGGAGATCTGCATGTGTTTCCAGAACATACAAAAAGAATATTAAGAAAAATACTTTTATCAACTTTTACCTTTCTTAAAATGAGTTCTTCAACAGAAGCAATACTTACAGGACCTTTTCTCAAAATTTTAAAGGGATAATTTGATAAATCAATAACAGTGGATGGAGGAAGTCCATAAGAATTTTCAGAGATAAGATAATCTATTTCTTTTTTAATTAAAGGATCGATCTTTTTATAAGATTTAACTGGTGGACTTTCTGATATGTTTGCAGAAGTTGTAGCAAGAGGACCTGTTTTCTCAAGAATTTGTAAGATTAAAGGATGATTAGGTATCCTTATCCCAACAGTTCCATTCTTTGCTATCCATAAAAATTCCCCTTTTATTTTTGATTTGAATATGCAGGTTAAAGGACCTGGCCAGAAATTCTGTATTATCTTCCATCTTAAAATTCCGAGTTTTTTATGGGCAACAAATTTTTTTAAATCATCTTTATCTTTTATAAAAATAATAAGAGGCTTTTTAGACTCCCTTTTTTTTAAATGATAAATTTTTTTTTGACCTTGAATATTTAAAAAATATGTTCCGATTCCCATAACTGTATCTGTTGGAAAAACTATGAGTCCCCCCTTTTTAATCACTTCTGAAATCTTATCTATCTCACTTTCCCTTATAATCTCCATAAAAATTTAAAAGCCCACGGGCGGAATTGAACCGCCGACCTTTACCTTACCAAGGTAATGCTCTACCGACTGAGCTACGTGGGCATCTTTAGTATATTATTATAAAGAAAAAGAGGGGATTTATTCAAAGATTAAACCATCTCTCATACTATAAATTTTCTTTGCGTGTTTTGCAACATCTTTTGAATGGGTTACAACGATTATTGTTTTTCCTTCTTCATTCAATTTATCAAAAATATTCATTATTTCTTCACCTGTTTTTGTATCAAGATTACCTGTTGGTTCATCTGCTAAAATTAACTCTGCTCCGCCTATAAGTGCCCTTGCAATTGCAACCCTTTGATTTTCTCCACCTGAAAGTTCAGTCGGCTTATGAAACCTCCTTTCTAAAAGACCAACCTTTTGTAAAACCTCTATAGCCTTTTCCCTTCTTTCCCTTTTTGGAACACCTGCATAAAGGAGCGGTAATTCAACATTTTGAATTGCATTCAATCTTGGAATTAAATTGAAAGTTTGAAAAACAAAACCGATCTTCTTATTTCTTATTTTTGCAAGAGAATCTTCATCAAATTCTTTAATTTCTCTATTTTCAAAAAAATATTTCCCCTTTGTTGGAACATCAAGAAAACCTATTATATGTAAAAGGGTGCTCTTTCCAGAACCAGAAGGACCCATAATCCCAATATAATCACCTCTTTGAACCTCAAGATTTATGCCCCTTAATGCATGAACTTCTATCTTATCAATTTTATATATTTTATGAACATCTATAAGTTTTAAAATCATTTCTTTTCTTTTACTTTTTCTCCTTCTTTAAGTGAATTCAAAACTTTTTGTGGACCTTTAATTATACTATCTCCTTCCTCAATCCCTTCCATTATTTCAACACTTTCTTTACCCTGAATCCCAATAGAAATAAATCTTTTCTCTGCTTTCCCTTTATTTTTTATAAATACAAAATATTTATCCTTTTCTTTGCCAATTGCAGAATAAGGAAGTATTAAAACATTTTCTTTCTTATTTGTGATTATCTCACAGGAAGCACTCATACCAGGTGTTAAAAGTGTATCGTTTTCTAATAATAAAATTTTAAGAGGGAAAAGGGAAAGTTCTTGCGATAGAGAAGAGGAAATCGGCAGTCCCCCGATATTTTCAACAATACCTTTAAACTCCTTTTCCCGTAAGGCACTGACTTTTATCCTCACACTATCACCCCTTTTTATCTTTACGACTTCACTTTCATCAACTTCGCCTTCTACTATAAGTTTTCCTTTATCTGCCACAACCATTATAACATTGCCCGGTACATTTAAACCAACAACTACCATCTCGCCCTCTTCCTTATCTATTCTTAAAACTTCTCCATCAATTGGTGACCTTATATAACATTTTCTTAAATTTTCTTCAGCCTCTTTTAAAACAAAACTATCTGACTTTAATCCCTCCTTTAATGATAAATATTCAGCCTCTACTTTCTCAAATTCGCTTTTAGATATCAAATTTCTTGAAAACAGTTCCTTTGCTCTTTTATATTCGTTCTCTATCATATTGAATCTTGAAAGATTTGATGAAATTCTTGATTTTATTTCAAATAACCTTGCCTTATAAGCCTCAGGATTTATTATGCATAAAAGGTCTCCTTTTTTCACTTTTCCTCTTTCCTTAACAAGTATTTTTTCTATTCTTCCCATAACATCAGAGCCAATTTCAACCTGTTTGTATGCTTTTATTCTCCCATCCATCTTAACAGTCTCAATTATTTCTCCCTTTTTCACAACTTCGATTTCAACCTCTTTTAATTTCTCTGCCTCAAAAATATTTAAAAGAACCATTATCAAAATGATCAAAAAAACACCTATACCTATAAATACCTTCTTCATTTTACCTCCTCCAAAAGCCCTGTTAAAAATAACAGCATGTATTTGTATTTAACATAGTCATATCTTGAGGAAATATATCTTGACTCTGCATCAAGTAAACTCTCCTCTGCTTTTAAAAATTCAACATAAGAAATTTTTCCAAGTTTATATTCTGTATCCGCAAGATTATATCCTTCGGAAGATGCTTCAAGATAGGACTCCGAAAGCAAAACATTCTCCTTTGCACAAGTTAAGGAAGTAATTGCATTCTCAATCTGCTCGTATAGTTCAAACAAACTCTTTTCTAAATAAATTCTTTGAATTTCGTAATCCTTTTTATTTACCATTATATCAAAGGGATAATCAAAGAATTTAAAATTGAAAGAAAAATAAAAACCCTTACTTTTTTCAAAATTTTCTATAAGATAATTATAACTTTTTGGAAATACTGTATCTTTATAGGTAAAATAATAACTCCATTTAAATTCGGGTAAAAAAGATAAGGAGGAAAATAAAAAATCAGAAAAAGCACCCTTTTTGTTTTCTTTCAAAGAGAGAATCGTTTCTTTTTTCCTCTGCGCAATACTTAAAAGTTCTTGAAACTCATAATCTATCTCTTCTTCCTTAAATTCAGGCTCCTTAAGTAGCAAAACCTTTTCCTCTTTTATCCCAAGTGTAAGCAAAAAACCCCATTTTCTATCTTCAGAATTCTTAATCGCCTCTTTATATTCTATTTCTTTTGCCTTTAAATTTATAACTGAATTCAAGTAATCAAGTTTTGAAATTGCATTTAATTTATATTTCTCCTCAAAAATTTTTGAATTCTCATAAGCCCTTTCAAAGGATTTTTTCTTCAAGGTTAAAATCTTCTCAACTTTTAAAAGTTCTATGTAGTTTTCAAGGATATTTAAAAAAAGCCTTTTCTTTTCATGGATCCTGACAAATCTTTGTGCATTTTTTGAATAAAAGTTTTTGACTATATTTCTTAAACTGAGTGGAGAAAATATATTTTGTGAAAAATCAAAAGTGAAAGAATAATTTTTTGGGAAACCTATAAAATCTTCTTTTACATCAGAATAGCTTCCTGAAACGGATAAATTCGGTATGTAGGAAAATATTGATTTATAAAATAAAATATTCCTCAAATTTTCTCTTTCAACTTCTTCTTTATAGCCAAAATTATTCGCAAGTGCAATCCGGTATGCAGAATCTATATCAAGTCTTAAAGTATCCAGGGTTAAAATTAAAATTATGAGATTATTCATATCTTAAAGCCTCAATAGGGTTAAGTTTTGAAGCCCTTGTTGCAGGATATATTCCAAAGAAAAGACCTGTAATGCTTGAAAATCCAATTGCTACAAGGATACTCCATAAAGGAATATAGGAAGGTAAAGGAGTAAGTATATCAACTATTTTAGCAAAGATTATTCCAAGCAAAAGCCCGAGAATTCCACCAAATAAAGTTATAAATATGGCTTCTGTTAAAAATTGAAATAAAATATCCCTTCTTTTTGCACCTATGGCCATCCTTATCCCTATTTCCTTTGTTCTCTCCGTAACCGATACAAGCATTATATTCATTATACCTATTCCACCTACTATGAGCGCAAGAGATGCAATACCTATCATTGCAAAGAATATCCCCATTGTTAAATTTTTATAAACTGAAAGAAGCATTTCTTGAGTATTCAAAGCAAAATCTTCCTCCTCATTAAAAAAAATGTTTCTTCTTTCCCTTAATAAACTTTTTATTTCTTCCATTGCATCATCAACCTTATACCCCTCTTTTACCTTCGCAGCAATACTCAAGGTCTGAAATGCCTTAAATTCTCTTAATCCAGAAGGTTTAAAATATAAAAGTGAAGTATTTAATGGAATGAATATAATATTATCAAGATTTTGACCAAGGAATTCACCTTTTTTCTCTATTACACCTATAACAGTGAATTTGCAATTACCAATTAGTATTTCTTTTTCAATTCCATCTTCCTTTTCAAAAAGATTTTCTTCCACAAAAGGACCTATAATGCAAACCCTTCTATTAAATTCATTATCAGCATCGGTAAAATTTCTTCCTTTGGAAATTGCGCTACCAGAGATTGAAAGATATTCAGGTGTTACACCTATTATACGATTCACACTTAAAACCTTATCCTTATATTTAACTTCATCTACATTAAATACTGGATAACTAACACCTACCTCTTTTATACTTTTTAAGCTCTTAATTGCTTCTGCATCATCAATTTCCAAATCCTTCCTTTTTTCTATCTCCTTCCAGAAATCACCTCCTCTTTTTCCCATAACAAAAGCCCATTTCCACTTTTGAATGTATATAACATCTGAACCAACTCTTCCAAAAATATTATAAACAAATCTATTAACACCCTCTATTATTGCAACCATTGTAATGACAGTTGCAATACCTATAACAATACCCAGTGTCGTCAGACTTGTCCTCAACTTATGAGTTTTTAACCCGTAGAAACTTGCATAAAATAAATCTGAAATTCTCATCGATTATTTAAATACGCGTTAAAAAACAAAAAAGTTTCAAAATGTAAATCTTCTTACTTTTATTCCTAATATTGAAATCACTACTGAAACTAAAAGCCATAAGGAATAAACCAAAATTAAACTCTTTTTTCTGGAAAGATTTGAAAAAATTTGCATACCGCAAGAAACAATATAAAGAGAATAAATCGTAAATATATCAAACTGGGTTAAAAAGAGATATAAGAAAATTTTATCCTTTAAAAAGGGAAAGAAAATAGCGAGATCAGTATGAACCAACACCTCTTTTTTAAAAAATGAAATTGGAAATTTTATGTAATGGGATAAAACATTTATAAATTTTGAATAAGTAACATAAAGAAAAGCATCTTCAAATTTTGATTCTCCTCCAAGTAACGGAACAAGAAGGTGATAAACAAGGGAGATCAAAAGAACTCCTATTGGAAAAAATATTAAAGTAGCAACTAAAGTTTGAATATTTAGAAATTCTCTTGATAAAAATTTACTTGCTCTTTCAACTGCTTCAGGAGGAAGGTTCTGCATCTGTATTATCTCTAACCTCTTTGGATAGACTATAAAATTTGCATACAATAGGTTTATAATAATGGAAAATAAAATGAGGATTAAAAGAGGAAACAAAGGTTTTATATTTTTTTCTTTTGCCTCTTTAAAGGCTTCCTTCGGTGAATAAAAAATTTTTATTATGTTTCTCATTTTTCTAAAATGCTTTTTAAATCTAAGATTGTCCCCTGGTCTGAAATTATAACTTTAACATTATCAGAAAGCTTTTCAACATAGAGGTATTTTATATATTGAGGGTTTTTCTTAATCTCCTCACTTATTATTCTTATTGCCTGTGCCTTACCCTCGGCTTCAATCTTTTTCCTTTCTGCTTCCTTTTTTTCTTTCTCAAGGAGATACTCCATTTTTTTAAATTCTTCTTCAGCAATCTCTTTTTCTTCTATTACTTTTAAAAAATCAGGTGGGAGTTTAATATCTTTTAAAATTGCTTTTTCTATTAAAAAGCCATCCTTTTCAAGAAGTTCTTTCATTTTATCTTCTATTCTTTTCTCAACCTCCTCTCTTTTTTCTGAATAAATTTCTCTTATTGAATAAGAAGAAATAACATTTTTCGCCACACCTTTAATCGCTGGTTCTATCACCTTATATAAATAATCAGGACCAATATATCTGTGAATATCTATTATTTTATCTTTATTTAACCTGAACCATAAAGTAAGTTCAACCCCTACAAGGAGCCCTTCCTTCACATAAGAGAAAAAAGCGTCCTCTTTTTTACCTTTTTCTTCTTCAAATTTTCCTGGAAGGAGTGTATATTCCTGCCTTCTCGTATCATAAGAGTAAGTCTTATAAATCAAAAATGGAATAAATTGCATACCTTCTTCAGCGTATGCATATTTTTTAGTAAGTATATTAAATTTAAGCAAAAGATAACCTGTTGTAACATTTTTAACACTTATTAAAAAATACAAAAGTAGAATCCCTGTCAAAATACTCCCTATTATCAATGGATTAAGAGAGAATTTCTTTATCGGTACCACTTCTCCTTTTCTTTCTGCCAGAATTATTTTAACACCATATCTATAAATTATGTAACCAATTATCCATAAAATTAATAGAACTAATATTATTTTTAACATTACAAAAATTCCTTTTTAATTGACAATTTTCTTTAAATTATGTATAATTTTAATGTAAAATTTATATAAAAAGCAAATTAAAGGAGGTTTATATGCTGGGTGGAAAGAAGGGACTATTAGGAATAGATATAGGGACATCAAGTTTAAAGATAGCATTTGTGGAAAGAAAAGGTAAGGCAATAGTTGTGAAAGAACTATGGGAAAAGGAATTCCCTCCTGATACAATTGTAGAGGGAGAAATAATGGATAGGGAAACGGTAATTCATTTCCTGCAGGAATTTCTGGAAGAAAAAAAACCTAAAACAAGAGATGTCTCCACATTTTTACCTGCTAATAAAGGAGTAATATTAAAAAGGATAAAAATTGAAAAGATGCCATTAGAAGAAGCAAAAGAAAGTATAAAATGGAATGCAGATCAATACATACCCTATGACCCTTCTGAAGTCTCTCTTGATGTTGCAATAGTAAATCCTAATGCAGGTGAAAATGAAATGGAGGCTATTTTAATTGCTGCAAGAAGTGATGTGCTTACAGATTATATCTCACTTTTAAAAGAAGCAAACTTAAATCCAGTTGTTATTGATATGTCTATTCTTGCTCTTCATAATGTTTACGAAATGAACTACATGGAAAAAATGAAAGAAGAAGTTGCAGCTCTTATACATATAGGGAAAAATTTCACCAATATCATCTATACAGATAAAACAGGTCCAATAGTTTATAGAGATTTATCTCTTGGTACAAAAGACTTGATAAGAATACTTCAGGATAGATATGGAGTCACCTCTTTAGAAGCAGAAAAAATAATAACAGGTAAAGAAGAAAAAAGTTTAAGCGAATTCAAGGACCCATGTAATTCTTTTTCAGAACTCGTGAGTAGTGAAATAGTGAAAAGTTTTGCATACCTGCCTTTAAAAGAAAAACCAGATAGAATCATACTTTCTGGTGGAGGAAGCATTGTTCCTGAAATAGAAAAAATAATTGAAGAAAAAACTGCTGTACCCTCTGAAAAGATAAATATATTTAATAAAATAGATATTGATGAAAAACTTCTTACTTTTGGAAGCATTGATAAATATAACTCTTTATTTCCACTTGCAATAGGTCTTTCAATGAGGGGTGTAATATGATTAAAATAAATTTGATGCCATTAGTAAAGGTTCCTAAAAAACCAAAGATTACCTTACCCCCGATTGCGATAGCAGATGTCCTTGGTGCCTTAATTTTTATAGCGACTATTCTATGGATATTCTTCAGTTGCACAATTTCAAGAGCAAGAATTGGATTTACAAAATCAAGGATTGAAAAAGTCAAAAGGGAACTTGCAAGGCTTGAGGAGGCAGTAAAAAGGGTTGAATATCTGAAAAAAAGAGAGGCAGAACTTACAGGACTTGTATCCGAAATTGAAAACTTAAAACCTTTTACTGCCTGGGAAGTAATCATTCTTGATGAAATTTCAAGAATATTACCTCCTTATACCTGGATAAATAAATTAGTCCATAATTCTGAAGCAAAAACAATTTCTCTTGAGGGAACAAGTTTTTCTGCTCTCTCTATTGCCGATTTTATTACAAATATCAAAAAGTCTGAAATATTTTCGGATGTAACTTTCAAATCTTTTTCCAAAAAAACAGAGGAAAAAGTTGAAGTGATTGTATTTCAATTAGAGATAAAAGTGAATCCCGAGGGAGTACTTAAAGCTTTTAAAAAGGAGGAATAAATGGAGATAGGAAAATATCGTTTTATAATATTAAGTGTTCTCTTATCTTTTATAATCTTCCTATTCTATCATTTTTTATTTTATACAAAATGGCAAAAAGAGTTAAAAAATCTAAGTGATGAACTTAGAAATCTTGAGGCAAAACTCGCTTCAGCAAGACAGGCAGTCCGTGATTTGCCAATGCTTGAAAGAAAAATTAAATCTTTAGAATATAAATGGGAACTTTCCCAAAGACTTTTACCACCAGAAGAAAAAATAGATGATGTAATAAGACTCATAACACAAAGAGCAATGGAAGCTGGAATAAAAATTACTGAACTTAAAAGAGGTGCTCCATCTCAATATATAACTAAAACGATTTCACCTGCAAAACCCACGGAAAAGAAAAAAGAAGGAATAGTACAAATCTCTATTCAACAAGTTCCATTAGATTTAAAGATAAAATCAAATTTCCATAGTTTATGTGAGTTTCTTTCGGAAATCTCAACACTTCAAAGACTCATAACTACCTGGAATACAAATATCAGTTCAAAAACCGAAGAAGAATATACACTTGAAGGTTCTTTGCAGGCAAAGATTTATATTTTTGGAGGGGCAAGATGAAAAAAGTTTTTATAATGCTAATTATTTTTGGAATAATTTTAAATTGCGGAAAAAGGGAGAAAAAATTGGAAGAAATAGAAAAAACTCCTCTCCCAAAAATAAGTCCTGAAGAAATAAAGATAGATACAACTGCGATAAGAGATACATTTATGCCTAAAGGATATCCTTACCAGGCATTAGAAAGACCTGACCCATTAAAACCTCTTGTTGGAACTGCTTTTAAAGGGGAAGCAAAAGAAATAGACCTTTCAACACTTAAACTGGTTGGAATTTTAAAGGGAAACAAAGGTAACGCTGCTTTATTTGAAGGAAGTGATGGAAGAGCTTATTTTATAAGAGAAAAAGATAAAGTAAGGGGAGGTTATGTAAAGGTTATAACTTCAAATGAAGTGATAGTTGAAATTACGGCTTATGGGACACCAATAGAAGTGAAATATTCTCTAAGACAAGAAGAGTAAATGTGTGGAATAATAGGTTATATTGGAAATAAAAATGTGGATAGTGTTTTGCTTGTTGGACTTGAAAAATTAGAATATAGGGGTTATGACTCTGTTGGAATTGCACTTTTAAGCAATAATAAAATATTTGTTAAGAAGCAAAAAGGGAGGATATGGGAACTTGCAAGGTCCTTAGATGGAACACCCCTTAAAGCAAAAGTGGGTATAGGACATACGAGATGGGCAACCCATGGAAAACCTAATGATATAAATGCGCATCCTCATCTTGACTGTAAGAAAAACTTCGCAGTAGTTCATAATGGGGTTATTGAAAACTTTGAAAGGATAAAAAAGGAATTAATCAAAAAGGGACATAAATTCATATCAGAAACAGATACTGAGGTGATTCCCCATTTATTAGAAGAAAATTATGATGGCAATATTTTAAAAACAATTTTAAGGACTGTAAAAAAATTGAGAGGTTCATTGGCTATTGCGATTATCTCAACATTTGAGCCGGATAAAATAATAGGAGTAAGAAAGGGCTCGCCTCTTATAGTTGGATTAGGAGAAGGAGAAAATATACTTGCTTCTGATATTCCGGCAATTTTATCTCATACAAGAAAAGTGATTACCTTAGATGAAGAAGAAATAGTAATAATGGAAAAGGATGGTGTAAGAATATACAGTTTTTCGGGGAAGGAAAAGAAAAAAAGGATAAAGTATATAGAATGGGAAGAGGATATGATAGAAAAAGGTGGATATGCCCATTTTATGCTTAAAGAGATTCATGAACAGCCAAAGGTAATTGAGGAAAATTTTAAGAGAGTTATAAAAAATGGAGAAATAGAGATTCAGGGGAATGAGTTCCTGAAATTTTTTGAAAATAAAAAACATATAATTTTTCAAGCAGCAGGAACAAGTTATCATGCAACCCTCTATGCAAAATACATCTTTGAAAAATACTTGAAGATTTTCACAGAAAGCGAACTATCTTCTGAATTTAGATATAGAGAACCTCTTTTTTTAAAAAATTCTTTGATGATTGGAGTTTCTCAATCTGGTGAGACTGCGGATACACTTGAAGGAATAAAACTTGCAAAAAGTAAAAAGATCCCAATAATATCATTTGTAAATGTTAAAGGAAGCACAATAGATAGAGAATCAAATTACACCATTTATATAAATGCTGGACCTGAAATAGGGGTTGCATCAACAAAAGCGTATATTGCTGAACTTTTTTATTTACTCCTTGTGTGTCTTCTTGTCTCTTATAAAAGGGGTATGATTAAAAAGAAGATGGTAAAGGATATCTTAAAGGAAATTGAAAAATTGCCGGATAAAATTCGTTACATACTTGGTAAAGAAGAAGAAATTGCTGAAATTGCAAAGAAATATTATGTATATAATAACTCAATATTCTTAGGAAGAGGGTTAAATTATATAACCGCTCTTGAAGGTGCTCTAAAACTAAAGGAAATTTCCTATATCCATGCTACTGGTTATGCAGCAGGTGAGATGAAGCATGGACCTATTGCCTTGATAGACTCAAACTGGCCAGTAATCGCAATTATTCCAAGAAATTATCTCTATCATAAAATGCTTTCCAATATTATGGAAGTGAAAGCAAGAGATGCTAAAATAATTGCGATAACAAATAACCCCGCAGATGAAATAAAAAAAATTGCTGATTCTTTCATAATTATTCCAAAAACAATCCTCATTCTTGAACCAATTTTAAACATAATTCCACTCCAATTACTTGCCTACCACATTGCCCTTTTAAGGGGATGTGATGTTGATAAACCCCGAAACTTAGCAAAAAGTGTAACAGTGGAATGAAAAGCAAACTGGATATAAAACTCACAGAAAAAGAATGTGAAATAGATATTGTTACAAAAGATTGGGCTGGACTTGTAGATGTAGTTGCAGGGATAATCCATAGAAGGGGGTTTAATATAAAATTTTTAAGGGGAGAAATAATAGATAAAGATGTTGCAAGTTTATTGATAAAGATAGAATTTGGAAACGAAGAGGAAAAAATGAGATTTTTAAATCAAATGGAGGAGATAAAAAGGAAAATAGAAATGATACTTGAGTATGATCCTGGAATGATACATATTTTAAGAAGCGGGATTGTTAAAATTGAAAAATTCAAGGAAACATTAAATATTATTTTTGAACAAATAAAAAATAAAAGTAGCGAAGAGAAAGAAAGAATTTTAAAAGAAGCTGAATATTTCTTTTCGTCTCGTTCCTGGTCTTATATTGACGAAAGGAGTTCAGAGGACTTAGCGAAACAAGTATTAATGAATTATGAACTTCAAAAAGAGGTTAGGGAAAAAAATGAATTAGTGATAAAAATAGAAAATTTAAAAACAATAAGAGAAGAATTAACATGCATCACAGTGGCATGGTGGGACAGGTTCCTTTATCTTGATTTTCTCCTTGATATTTTAAGAGAAATACTACCTAATTTTAAAAGAAAATTTGATAAACAATTCACAACCCCTGATGGGGTCACAGTTATAAGACTTGAAATCACTGATGAGAATGAAAAGTTCATTTCTCCTGATAAACATATGTTTATAGAAAGTTATATAAAAACAAATCTTAAAAAATTTGGAGCACCTGCCCTTGAAAAGGTTAGAATCAGTCCTGAAATGATAGGAAGGGCTATTTTACCTCGTCTTTTTGAAGAAACAAAAAAGACTTCTTTACCCCATGTATATTTTTTATTATCAGGAACAACAAGGGAATATTTTTATGTAAAGGTTATTTTTGTAGTAAGGGAAGCAAAAGAACATTATATTAAAAAACTTTTATATTTTATTGAAAAAAGCGAAAATATTTCAGTACTTTCAATAAAACCCCCGACAAAGAGTAACGGTTTTGAAGCAAACATAGTTGATTTAAGAATTTCAAGAAAAAATATCCCCTTTTATGAGGAAATATATAAAGAAATAAAGGAAATTTTCAAAAATGTTTTGGGTAAATACAGAGATTTTGACGAGGGCATGAGAGAGATAGAGATTAAAAATTTAAATGAAATTATGAAAATATTATCTTCAACTGACATAGGGATTAACAATATTAAAAGATTTTTTTATAATCTTGATGAATTTTATAGAACTTCTGTTCCTCCACAAGAAGTAGCAAATTCTTTAAAATTTTTGTGGGACACATTAAAAATTTCAATCTCAGAGGGTGGCAATTTTATAGTTAACAAAAAACATTTAGAAAAATCTACCCTTGTTTCCATTACGGGGAAAGGGGCAGATAAATTTTTTGAAATCTTTATTGAACATGTTTCAGAAGAGGGAAATTATATACATAAATTTGAGGAATTCGGGATACCTTTATATTTAATAATATTTTCAGAAAAGAATGAAGAAATTGAAAAAATTTTACAAAAAGTTAAATTTGAATTTGAAAAGGAGGGTATAAAATGAAACTTTTAGAATACGAAGGAAGAAAACTATTTGAAAAGTATGGTATTCCTCTGAAAAAAGGAGAGGTTGCAGAAAATCCTTTTGATGCTGGAAAAATTTTTGAAAAAATAGGTAAAGAAGTGGTTATAAAGGCACAGGTTCCAGTAGGTGGGAGAGGAAAAGCAGGTGGAATTAAACTTGCAAAGACAAAGGAAGAGGCGGTAGAAAAAGCAAGAGAAATTTTAAATTTAAAGATAAAGGGTTTGCCGGTTAAAAAAGTGCTTGTTGCAGAATCTGCCCATATAGAAAAAGAACTTTATATAAGTTTAACACTTGATAGAGAAAGCGGGAAAATTCTTATAATGGCAATTAAAGAAGGAGGTGTTGAGGTTGAAGAGATAGCAAAGGAAAGACCTGAAAGTATTTATAAAGACTATTATGACCCGTTAAGGGGAATAGCACCATATCAGGCGAGGAATCTTGCAATGTGGCTTTTCTCTGAAAAAGATTTCCAAAGACAAATAATTGATATATTGTATAAGATGGCAAAACTTTTTAAAGAAGTGAGTGCTTCACTTGTTGAGATAAATCCACTTGCAGTTTCAGGGAATGAACTTATTGCTATTGATTCAAAAATAATTATTGATGATAATGCTTATGAAGAATATATAAAGAAAATGGGGGAAAAGGATCTTACTTATGAAAATGAAAAGGAACTTGAAGCAAAGAGTGCAGGACTTTCTTATGTAAAGCTTGATGGGAATATAGGCTGTTGTGTAAATGGTGCAGGACTTGCAATGGCAACAATGGATTTAATCAAAAAATATGGGGGAGAACCTGCGAATTTTCTTGATATAGGAGGAAGTTCTTCACCTGAAAAGGTAAAAAAAGCAATGGAAATTATCCTTTCCGATAAAAATGTTAAAGTCATCTTTTTCAACATTTTTGGAGGGATAACAAGATGTGATGATGTGGCAAAAGGCTTAGTAGAGGCATTAAAAGAAATCAAATGTGAATTACCAATCGTTGTAAGACTCACAGGAACGAATGAAGAAGAAGGTAAGAAAATTTTAAAACAGATTCCTAATCTCATAAGTGTATCAAGTATGACAGAAGGTGCAAGAAAGGCGGTTGAGCTTGCGAAATGAAAATAGGGGTTGTCGGAGCAACAGGGCTCGTTGGAAGTATTTTGATAAAAATTTTAGAAGAGGATAAAAGGGTTTCTGAAATTGTGCCCTTTTCAAGTGGAAGAAAAGAGGAATTTATAAAATTTAGAAATAAAAAAGTAAAGGTAAAAAAAATTGAAAGTATAGAAGAAACGGATTATACTTTTTTCTGTGTAGAAAGTGATGTTGCAGAAAAAATATACCCTTTATTTTCAAAAAAAACAAAAGTAATTATAGACAACTCAAGTGCCTTTAGATTGAAAGAAGATGTTCCACTTGTTGTCCCTGAAGTAAACCCTGAAGAGATAAAAAGAAATAAAGGATTGATTGCGAATCCTAATTGTTCAACAATCCAGCTTGTAATACCTCTTAAAGCACTTGAAAAATTCAATCCCTTATATGTGATGGTGGCAACCTATCAATCAGTTTCAGGGGCAGGAAGAGATGGGCTCCTTGCTTTAAGTTATGAAAAAAATGGAAAAAGATATAAAAAAACGCCTTTTGATAAAAAAATATTTAATAATCTTATACCAAAAATAGGGGAAATAAAAGAAAAGCATAGTGTTGAAGAATGGAAAATAATCTTAGAGAGCAAAAAAATACTCAAAAAGGATATAAAAGTATATCCTACATGTGTAAGAGTGCCAATAGAGAATTGTCATTCACAATCTGTTTTTATAAAATTTGAGAAAAGTATAAACGAAAAGGAAATCATAGAAAGTCTTTCTTCTTTTTCAGGAATAATAGTTTCAGAAAAAATAATTTCTCCTCTTGATGTGAAAGGTAAAAATGAAATTTATATATCAAGGATAAGAGTTTATGAGGAAGAAAAGATATTGAGTTTTTTCTCCGTGTTTGATAATTTAAGAAAAGGAGCAGCAACAAATGCCTATCAAATAGGCAAAAAAATATGGGAAGAAAATTAGAACCCACTGATATTTCAATAGAAATATATTTTAGAGAAATTTCTAAGTATCCGCCTATAAGTCCTGAAGAAGAAAAAGAGTGCATAAAAAGAGCAAAAGAAGGAGATAAAACTGCAATAGAAAAAATTATTCTTTCAAATCTCCGTTTTGTAGTTGAAATTGCATCAAAGTATAGAGGGATGGGTGTGCCCCTTGAGGACCTTATAAATGAAGGGAATATAGGTTTAATTAAGGCAGTTAAACATTTCAAACCTGAAAAAGGGGTAAAATTTCTTTCTTATGCAATATGGTGGATAAGGCAATCAATTATGAAGGCTCTTGATGAACACAGTCAACTTATAAGAATACCCTCTGATCAGAAAACAAAGATAAGAAAAATAAAAAAGGCAGAAAAAGAATATTTACAGAAGTATGGAGAAATTCCACCTATAAAGGTTCTTTCTAAAATGAGCGGAATCCCTGAAAAAGAAATAGAGGCAGCCTATGAAATATTTCAAAAGGAGTTCTCCCTTGATAGACCCTTCACAGAATCAGAAAAGAGAACATGGGAAGAAATTATAGAACAAAAAGCACTCCCTTCTCCTGAGGAATATTATAAAAAAGAGTATATTAAAGAAAAAATTAAGAAAGCGATAGACCAGCTCAGCGAAAAAGAGAAGCAAATAATACTCTTATATTTTGGAATTGAAGATGATAATCCAAGGTCATTAGAAGAGATTGGCGAAATAATAGGAATAAGTAGAGAAAGGGTAAGACAATTAAAAGAAAGGGCTCTTTTAAAACTTAAAGAAAAACTTTCAAAACATGAAGTAGGAAGATACTTTGAATAATTCACTCAATCTCTTTTAACTTCTTCAATTTCTCCTTTGTTTCTTCAAGATACTTTCTAACATCTTTATAATCAGGATCAATTTCAAAAACTTTTTCCCACTCTTTTATTGCCTCTTCAAGCATATCTTTTTTATAATACTCAATACCCTTTTTATAATGGAATTCAAGCATTTTAAGTTCCTCCTCAGTCAATTCTTTTTCATACTTTTCTTCTTTTGGTTTTTCTTTTTTTGGCTTCTCTTTTATATAAACAGGAACTTCTTTCACAACTTCAACTTTCTCTGTTACTTTTTTTATCCTTATCTTCTCTCTATAATCAACACTTACCCCTAAAAATAGTCTATTTTTAGAATAAGAAAAGTAAAGATCAAAAGGCATAATAGAATACTTAATACCAGAAGATAAATAAAATTTTTCTTTTATTGAAATACCACAAAAAATTTTCAAACTGTCAATATAAGGTAAAAAAATTTCTGCTCCTGAATGAAAATTAAAATTCTGGAGCATTTCATTACCCGAAGTTTCAAGATAAATTCTTAAAAAATTTATTTTAGCCTGAAGACCACATTGAAAATCAAAAGAAAAGTATCTTTCCTTTGAAAGATAGGAAAAAATATAGTTAATGCCAAAGGAAAAACCAGAAATTGGAGAAAAAACTGCTCCATTTGCAAATCTAAAAATTCCTCCTTTCCCCCATCCTAATTTTGCACCTATAAAAATTGGTAAAATTTTTTTATCAATTTGAAAATCTATAAAATTTCTACCATCAAAAATAATTCCAAAATTTTTATACCTTAAAATACCTGTTGATAAACTACAGGGAGGGCTTAAAAGAAAAGCAACCTTTTTACCTTCTTTTATAACCAAAGAAGAATATTCTAAATCAAGGACATCACAGGGATAAGAAGCAAAAGAGTACCCCCTTGCCTTTGTAAAAAAAATAAAAAAAATTATAATAGATTTCATTTTTTACTTATAATTAAAAAACTAACATCATCTTTAATTTCCTTTTCACCCTTAAAGAACCCCATCTCTTTTATTATCTTTTTCTTTATCTCGCTAACACCATTCCGCGAAGATAAAATTATATTCTTTATCCTTTCTTCACCAAAAGTTTCTCCATATTCATTCTCAAGGTCAATAAGTCCATCAGTATAAATCATAAAAATATCACCCTTTTCAATTTTTATCCTCTTTTCCTTTATTGAGTCCGCAAACTCAGAAATATTTAAAAAAGAAAAACCGAGTGGTAAACTCTCCATTTTTATCTCTTCAAATTTATTTTGAGAAAATTTATATATTAAAGGTGGATAATGTCCTGCATTTGAAAAAAATATACTTCCATCTTTTTCTAAAACACACACAATTAATGTAATAAACATCTCTTCAGGCATTAAATCTCTCATAGAATTATAAAGGGAAATCAAAAAACTTTTTGGAGTCGTTATTCCTTTTGAAAGAGAAATTGTATTCATCTTAACCATACCCATTAAAATTGAACTACCCACACCTTTTCCTGAGACATCTCCAAGAATTATAAAATATCTATCAAAGGGAATTTTAATTATATCAATATAATCACCAGAAACAAAAAAGGCAGGCTTATAAAAAAATTCTATTTCATATTCTGGAATTTCAGGAATAAAAGAAGGAATAAGTGTCTTTTGAATTTCCTTTGCAATTTCCATATCCCTTTTAATTTTTTCTTTTTCCATAATTTCTTTTTGAGCCTTCCAGAGCTCCCTACTCATTTTTTCTATTTCCTTTGCAATTTTTCCTATCTCATCTTTTCTTTTTATGCCTGTATACACATTGAATTCTCCTTTCCCTATTTTTTCTATTACCTTTATAATCTTTTTAACAGGGCTTACAATATAACTTCCAAGTAAAAATATACCAAAAAAGCCTGAAATCAGAACGAGCAAAAAAATTATAAATATTCTTTTTTCTATATTTTTGATTAAAATATCCAGATTCTTTGAAGAAACCCCTACAATTGCCTTACCAATTATTTTATCCATATAAACAATATCAAAAACTCTATTAAAAACCAGAAAATTTTCAAAGATAAAGTTTGTGTCCTTTTTAAACACAGAAATTTCTGAAATATTTTTACCAACGAGATCTTCCCTCCATGCTCCTTTTATTATATCCTTATAATCAATAATAACAGTATAAATTATATCCTCTCCCTTACCTTTAATTTCATAACATATTTTGACAAGATCAGGGATCCTTTGTTCAAGTAAAAAATCTTTACTTCCAATAGCAAGGGATCTTGCAACCGTTTTCGCATGATTTTGAAGAACTCCTTTAAAATTTTTTAAATTCTCATATCTTATAATCAAAAAGATTATAAAAAATAAAAGAACAAATAGGAAAGCAAAATAAAGAGAAATTCTTAACCTAAGGCTCATTACTTCTCAATTGCTTTTAAAAAAATTAAAAAGCCCTTTATCTCGTTTTCTAAAAGTTCCAGCACTTTTTTCGCTTCAATATAATGGGGATTTAAATCAATTGATTTTTTTAGATAATAATGAGCCTTTTTAAAAATTTCTTTTATATAGAGCAAATAAGATTTTGAAACGGCAAAATAAAGATCAGGGTAATCCTTATTTTTTTCAAGAAGATCTTCTAATCTCAAAATATATTCTCTTAAAGATACAGGATTTTCAATACCGGCTTTTGAAAGTAAACTAAAATCCCTTATAATTTCCTGTGGGAATCTCTCATAAAAAATTTTTTCCATCTCTTCCAGTTTTTCAAGACACTTTTTATATTCTTCTTTCTCAAAATATTCAAGGGCTTCTTTATATTCATCCCCTGCAAGCCTCGGATCTATTATGCTAAGTGCTTTTAATTTAGCCAAAATTTTTTCTTTTTCCATTTTAACACCCTTTACCATTAATGATAGGAGTGCTTTTATTTCTTCATAATGAGCCTCTGCATAGGAAGGAACCCTCTTTAGAGCCTCATTGATAAAACTCAGGGACTCCTTTTCTTTACCGAGTTTGATAAGAAGTTTACCCATTAAAAGATAATAATCGGGATAATTTGGTGAGAGTTCAAGTGCTTTAACTATGTAATTAAAAGCGTTATTATAATCACCTTTTAAAAGGTAATAAATTGCATAAGTTTTATAAATAGGGGAATACTCTTTATTAAGTTCAGAAGCCCTTTTAAGATGTTTTTCCCCTTCTTCTAAAAGCCCCATTTTCATAAGTTTTTCTGCCATCTTCACATGAATTTCAACAGGTGCCTCTTTCAAAAACTTTTCTGAAATCTCCCCCCATTTCTTAAATTCATTCAGAGTATCAAGATGAAAATCTTTAACAAGTTCAATGAGCTGTGTTTCTTCTATCTCTTTTGATATCTTATTTTTTTTATAATAAATAATGTTACCATTTTTAAGAATTTTCGTCGTTATAACTTCCTTTTCTGGTAAATACTCTGTTTCAATATAATAGAAAACATCTCCTATTTTAAATTCATCAGAAAAACCAAAAAACTTCATTTTTCACCTTTTAAAAGTTTTTTTAAAATTTTATAAGCAAAAATAAGTCTTTTCTCTTTTGTTTCGAGTTCCATCTGAACTAAAATATTTCTTAAATATTCTATATCAATTTTTTCTTTTAATTTTTTCTCACAAAATTTTTTAATCTCTTCTTCATCTAATAAAGGATTATCAACAATCAAATTTTTAATTAAAGCTTTAATTTTGGAGTCCAGTTTTTCCAATTTAACCTCTTCTTTTTTTTCCTCCTCCTTAAACTCTAAAATTTTTTCCTCATAAATGATAAACCTTTTAAGATCCATCAAATCATATATCCTTTTAACAGAGTTATGCATATTCCCTGCACAAACTTTTATACCTTTTTCTCTTAATTTTATTGAATTACTTATAAATGTTCCCCATCCCGAACTTGATACATAATCAACTTTACTGAAATCAAAATATACTTCCTTCGCATCAGTATCCTTAATTTCTTCAAATACTTCTTTGAATTTATTAACCGTTGTAGTATCAATATATCCATTTAAATAAACAATTAATAAATCATTTTGCAATTTTATATCATAATTAAACCTTTCCATAGGATTAAATTATATTTTAAAATTTAACCGATTTTCAATCAAACATTTCTTTTATTTTCTGTGAATATTCATATTGTTTTTCAAATGAACCAAAAAGTTTACCTTCTTTTGTGTACTTCCCTAAATTTTTTAAAAAATTTTTTTCTATAAATCTTGATTTTTTCTTCCAGAAAGGTGTAGCAGGAAGAGGCATAAAATAATGAAAATGAACAATACATCCTTTTTCCATAAGTTTTAATGAAAATTCAATTGTTTTCTTTAAATCTTCTTCACTTTCTTCTGGAAACCCTATGATAAAATCAACAATTGGAATAAATCCATATTTTTTAACGATCTTAACAGCATTTATAACAGAAGATAGATCATGTCCCCTTTTTATGTACTCAAGCACCCTTTCAGAGCCACTTTGACATCCTATTACTATGTTCTTATTATCACAAAATTCTTTAACAATTTTCATCAAATCATCATTTATATAATCAGGTCTCACCTCTGAAGGGAACGAGCCAAAAAATATTCTACCTTCTTTTTTTATTATTTTTCTTACTCCATAAATAAGATTATAAATTGCATCTATATTTATTTCTCCTTTTTTATACGAACCGTAAGAAAAAGCATTTGGCGTTATAAATCTTATATCTCTCATTTTACTTTTAAAAAGTTCTTCAACCCATTCAAGAATCATTTCTATTTTTCTATGTCTTAAATTCTTACCCATAAAATAAGAAACTTCACAGTACTTGCATCCGAATAGGCATCCCCTTGTGATCTCAATAGGACCGTATTTCCCGAGTTTTTTAGAAAAAACAGGAAACTCATTTAAATCAATAAAATCTTTTGATTTATTGATAAAAATTTTATTATCCTCTTTATAAATAATACCTTTTGTATCTTTAAAATTTTTATTTTCCATAAAATTTTTTAAAAAGACAGGTAAAGAATTCTCACCTTCTCTATAGAACAAAAAATCAAAAAAATCTAAAAGAGAAAAAGGTAAACCAAATACATGGGGGCCTCCTGCAAGTTTCAAAATCTTATAATTCTTTATTTTTTCTAAATTTCTTTTCCATTCAATGAACTGGGTTGTCATAAGTGAAAATAGAACAAATGAAAATTTATAAATTTTTTGTTTTTCTTCTAAAATTTCAAAAAATTCATCAAAATTTTTTGGAAAATAAAAATCAAAAAAATCTATTAAATCATATTTTTCAAGTGCACCAAGAATGGCTCTAAAAGAGTTCCTCGTATTTTTATGATAAAAGATAGTTATAGAATATTCTTTCAATTGAAAAATAAATTATAATATACTTGACATTTAATTTCCAAACCTGTATAATTTAAAAACTTCAAAAATAAAAATTTTACTATTTGAAAATTAAGTTTGAAATGAAAGGGTAGGATATAAGGTAATAAGGGCATCTGGTGGATGCCTCGGTGCTGGGTGGCGATGAAGGACGTGGCAAGCTGCGATAAGTCCGGGGGAGGCGCAAGCAGCCTGTGATCCCGGAATCTCCGAATGGGGAAACCCGAGCAGGTAAACCCTGCTCATCCTGTGCGTTTTTGCACAGGAAGTGATACCCGGGGAAGTGAAACATCTCAGTACCCGGAGGAAAAGAAATCAAAATGAGATTCCCTTAGTAGCGGCGAGCGAACAGGGAGGAGCCTAAACCGCTACCCTGTTAAAGCCCGTGGGCGTTGGGGTGGCGGGGTCGCGGGATATAGCCGGGCTTTGCCACGGCGAAGCCGGAGAGTTAAAAATCCCTTCCTTAGCCGAATCCTTCTGGAAAGGGGAGCCAAAGAAGGTGATAGCCCTGTAGGCGAAAAGGGAGGGACTCTCTGGGCTATATTCCCGAGTATCACGGGACACGGGGAATCCCGTGGGAATCCGGGGGGACCACCCTCCAAGGCTAAATACAACCCAGCAACCGATAGCGCACTAAGTACCGTGAGGGAAAGGTGAAAAGAACGCAGGGATGCGAGTTAAAAGAACCTGAAACCAGATGCCTACAATCAGTCGGAGGGTTGGGGAAGAAGTTCTTATCCCTTCGGGGAGAGAATTTCTTCTTCGGCCTGACGGCGTGCCTTTTGCCTAATGAGCCCGGGAGTTGCTATCAGCGGCAAGGTTAACCCCGTGATGAGCGGGGGGAGCCGTAGCGAAAGCGAGTCCGAAAAGGGCGTTAAGTCGCTGGTAGCGGACCCGAAGCCGGAGTGACCTACCCATGGGCAGAGTGAACTCTGGCGAAAGCCAGAGGGAGGCTCGAACCGGTGGACGTTGAAAAGTCCTCGGATGACCTGTGGGTAGAAGTGAAAAGCTAACCGAACCCGGTGATAGCTGGTTCTCCCCGAAATATATCCAGGTATAGCCTCGGGAATGAGTATGTGGGGGGTAGAGCACTGATTGGGCTAGGGGGAGAAATTCCTTCCGAACCCAGTCAAACTCCGAATACCCACATATGCTTCCCGGGAGTCAGCGGGTGGGGGATAAGCTCCATCCGCGAGAGGGGAACAACCCAGACCGCCGGCTAAGGTCCCAAAAAGCAGGCTAAGTGGTAAAGGAAGTAGGAGTCCCAAGACAGCCGGGATGTTGGCTTAGAAGCAGCCATCATTTAAAGAGTGCGTAACAGCTCACCGGTCGAGGGCTCCTGCGCCGAAAATGAAACGGGGCTTAAGCCTGCTACCGAAGCCGCGGATCCCTATTAATTTAGGGATGGTAGGGGAGCGTTCCCAGCGGATTGAAGGTATCCTGTAAGGGGTGCTGGACTGCTGGGAAGTGAGAATCCGGGCATTAGTAGCGATAAAGGAGGTGGAAATCCTCCTCGCCGTAAGCCCAAGGGTACCTGGGGAAGGTTCGTCCGCCCAGGGTTAGCCGGTTCCTAACCTGAGGCCGAAAGGCGTAGGGGATGGGAAAGGGGTTAATATTCCCCTGCCACCCAGATGGAGCCTAAGGGGTGACGCAGGAGGGAAGGGTCAGCCTCCTTACGGCTATGGAGGTCTAAGCCTCTAGGGGGCTTCCTCAGGGAAATCCGGGGAAGCGTCTTGCATTCGCAGGACAACCCTGAGGGGTGATGGGGACCCCGGTTTCGGCCGGGGGAACTGATCCGGACCACACTGCCAAGAAATAATCTCGTAGGCGTTGAAATCTGGGTGACCGTTCCGTAAACCAACACAGGTGGGTGGGCATAAATGTGCTCAGGCGCGCGGGTGATCCCTCGCCAAGGAACTCGGCAAGTTAACCCCGTAACTTCGGGAGAAGGGGGACCCTGAGTATGTGAAACCCTTGCGGTGGTAGCGGAAAGGGGTCGCAGGGAATCGGCCCCGGCGACTGTTTATCAAAAACACAGGGCTCCGCAAACTCGTAAGAGGATGTATGGGGCCTGAAGCCTGCCCAGTACCGGAAGGTTAAGGGGATCCTTTTACGGGGAGAACCTAAGCCCCGGTAAACGGCGGCCGTAACTATAACGGTCCTAAGGTAGCGAAATTCCTTGCCACGTAAGTTGTGGCCTGCACGAATGGCGTAACGACTGGGGCGCTGTCTCGGCGAGGGGCCCGGCGAAGTTGTAGTGGTGGTGAAGATGCCACCTACCCGCGGCGGGACAGAAAGACCCCGTGGACCCTTACTGGAGCCTGGCATTGGAGTCTGGTATGCCATGTGTAGAATAGGTGGGAGGCTGTGAAACCCGGGCGCCAGCTCGGGTGGAGCCACCAGTGAAATACCACCCTTGACATATTGGACTTCTAACCTCCTTGGTGGATCCCGGGGAGGGACATTGCCTGGTGGCCAGTCTGACTGGGGCGGTCGCCTCCTGAAAGGTAACGGAGGCGCCCAAAGCTCCCCTCAGGCCGGACGGTACCGGCTGTTGAGTGTAAGGGCAGAAGGGGGGTTAACTGCGAGGCCGACAGGCCGAGCAGGGGGGAAACCCGGGCCTAGTGATCCGGCGGTTCCGTGTGGAAGGGCCGTCGCTCAGCGGATAAAGGGTACCCCGGGGATAACAGGCTAGTCGGGCCCGAGAGTTCATATCGGCGGCCCGGTTCGGCACCTCGATGTCGGCTCAGCCCATCCTGGGGGTGAAGAAGCTCCCAAGGGTTGGTCTGTTCGCCCATTAAAGGGCTACGTGAGCTGGGTTCAGACCGTCGTAAGACAGGTCGGTCCCTATCCGCCGTGGGCGTAGGGCACTTGAGGGGTGCTGCCCTTAGTACGAGAGGACCAGGGTGGGGGAACCTCTGGTGTACCGGTTGTCCTGCCCAGGGCACAGCCGGGTAGCCATGTTCCTAAGCGATAACCGCTGAAAGCATCTAAGCGGGAAGCGCGCCCCAAGATAAGGTGCCCCTGAAGGTCCCCGGAAGACTACCGGGTTGATAGGCGGCAGGTGAAAGCCCTGTAAGGGGTTGAGCCGAGCTGTACTAATCGACCGTTCGCCTTATATCCTGCCCTTTCATTTCAAATTTTTATTTTTTTAATCTTTCAATAATTCTTTGTGCTATTCTATTTCCTGCTTCTATTAATGGGTTTTGTTCATCAGGGGAAGCTTCTTGATAAGATTCAATTATGTTTCCCTGTGAATCAATTAAATCCGCATATATCTTTATTTCTCTTCCCTCCATCTCTATTTTCCCAAAAACTGCATAATCTAAAACAAGTTCTAAAATCATCTGTTTTACATGTGAAATATCTATCTTTGTTTCATCTATTCCTCTTCTTTGCACTGCTGAAATTATCTCTCCTTCTGCTTTAATTTCAAGAAGTCCATACCTTGCAAGACCGCTTCTAATTGCGCTCCTCAAAACTTCTCCAAATCTACCTGTTCTTATTATCTCACTTTTTTCATAAAAAGGGAAAACACCCACTTTTAACTTCCTTAAAACAGAAGGTCCTGTAACCCCTTTATATTCCTTATTCAGTTCTTCAAGGACTAAATCAGTAATATCAACTTTTTGAGAAGAATATAAAATAACATCTTTTGATATATCTATAACTAAATCATAGCCCATATCTTTTGCTATTTTTTCTATAGTTTTTTGAACCTTTGCGACATGTGGCTCCACAAGTCTTTTTGTCGTCTCTTTCAATTTTCCATCTTTACCCCATATCTCCTCGAGAAATCTTTTATATTCTTCCTCCTTTGTTTTTATTTCTCTTTCCCTCTTAATCTTTGCTTCGTCTGATAAAGAAGGCTTTTCTTTCTCATAAAGATTCTTTAAACTATCTATAACCTTTTTCTTATTTAAAAGTCCTTCCTCCCATTCCTTTACGAGTCTATTAAGTTCCTCTTTTGATTCTTTTATTCCTTCATATTCTTTTAATATTCTTTCCATATCAACAAAGGAAATTTTTAATTCCTGCGAATATAAAAAAGATAATAAAATTAAAAATATAAAATTTCTCATTTTAAAACTGCGTACCAAACTGGAAATGAGGAATAAAACCTTTTTTCTTCTTATCAAGCCCATATCCAAAATCAACGCCAAGGACGGGCATCATCGGAATCTGAATCCTTACACCAAAACCTACTCCTCTATAAAGGGGGAAACCCCTTTTTACACTCTTCACCAAACTATGGAATTTTAACCACGCATTACCTGCATCGTAAAAAATAAGGAAATATAAATTATCGGAAAGGGGGACTCTTAATTCATAATTAAATGCAAAAGCATATTTTCCACCAATAACTACTCCTCTACTTCTTGGACCTAAACTCCTGTCATCATATCCTCTCACCTGGAAATCTGTATAAATTCCACCGGGTCTGAATCTCTCATAAATCGGTATTTCATCCTTTCTTCTAAATTTACCAACTGTACCAAATTTAAAATAAAACATATTAACAACCTTTTCTTTAATAAATGGGATAAACAAAGCGTAATTCAAAATATTTCCATAAAAAGAGATATTTCCACCAAGAAAATAACCAGAAAAGATATTTGTGTATTCAAAACGGGAACCTTTCCTTTCGTTAAAAACTCTATCCCTTGAGTCCCTTATAAATGAATTTTCAACTCTTGATGAAAATTTTGGCCATTTTTCTTTTCTAATGTCATAGATAGGTGAGGGTTTAAAATTTTTTGATATATTAAAAATATTTATCCTTTCAAAAGAGTATTTTATTCTCCATCTATAATAATCTGAACTTAAAATTGGTCTTGAAAAGTTTAAAGAAAAACCCTGTCTTCTTTCATCATATTCCCCAGGTATCCCAGAAGTTAAATCATGAATATCAAATCCAAATGAATAGGGTTTCTGGAAAAGCCAGGGCTCTGTAAATGAAATCTGAAAGTTTTTTCTATATTTACCGTATTCAACAAGAAAACTTAAAATCTGACCCTTACCAAGAAAGTTTGGCTGGCTTAATTGAATGAATAAAGAAACACCCTGCAATTGAGAATAGGAAGCACCTGCCTGAATAGTTCCTGTTGGTTTCTCTTTAACAACAAAAGTTAAATCAACATGTTCTGAATCTGGAAGGATATCAAAATTCAATTTAACATCCTCAAAATAATTCAAAAAATATAAATCTCTTTGAGACTTTATAAGTTTTTCCCTTGAAAATTTCTCACCTGGATATATATCAAGCTCCCTTAAAATAACATAATCTCTTGTTCTTGTGTTTCCCTTTATATCTATCTTTCTTACATATACTTCTTTTCCCTTTTTTATATTTATCTCAAAGTTAACAATTGAATCTAAAAGCTCTTCTTGAGGAACTACTTTTACTAAAAGATAACCCTTATCAGCATACATCCCCTGTATCTCTATAATACTCTCTTCAAGTTTTTTATAATTTAAGGGTTTTCCTTTTTTAACTTTTAATTTCTCATAAAGTTTTTTCTCAGGATAGATAAGGTCTCCTTTGAATAAAACATCCCCAAGATAAAACTTTTTCCCTTCTGTAACATATATATCAATCTCTATAAATTCACCCCCTGCTTCATTTATTCTGTATGAATCAACTTTTGCACTCAAAAAACCTTTATTTTTATAAAATTCCTCAATCTTTGGAAGGTCCTCCTCAAAATACTCTTCTTTAAAGTTTGCTTTCCTATACCATGTCTTTTCTCTATTTCTTAAAAGAATCTCAATTTTTTTATCAGGGAAATGCTGGTTCCCATAAATTTCTATTTTTTTTATCTTTGCCCTCGCACCTTCTTTAATTTTAAAAATTAAATTTGCTTCACCATCAAAAAAAATGGTTGAATCATAGACTTCTGTTCCAGCAAAACCTTTATTTTTATAAAAATCAATTATTTTCTTTTTCCATTCAAAAATTTTTGATTTTGATAAAACTTCTCCTTTCAAGGGGGCTATTTCTTTTTCAAGCTCTTTTGTCTTTATTTTATAATTCCCCTCAAAAATTATCTCTTTCAATCTTGGATTTTCACTAATTTTTATAACAAGGTCAATGAATGTATCCTCAGGAGTTGCAAAAACTTCAATTTGATTAAAATAGCCAGTTTTATAGAGATTCCTAATCCCTTCACTTAACTTTTGAAAATCTATTTTCTCCCCTTCTTTAACTCCAAAACTATTTTTTATAAATTCAGAAAATATTCTCTTGTTACCTTCAATACTTATATTTTTTAAATAAAAATTTTGAACTTTTAAAAGAAAAAAAATTAAAAAAAAATTTTGCATTTATTCAGTCTTTGCAGTAAGTTTCTCCATCTTTTTGAAAACTATTTCACCATCTTCAAAATCAACTAAAACTTCGTCATTCTCTTTAAACTTTCCTTTCAAAATCTCCTCTGAAAGCGGATCCTCAATATATTTTCTTAATGTTCTTTTAATTGGTCTTGCACCAAATTCAGGGTCAAAACCTTCCTTTACCAAGAACTCCTTTGCATTTTCGCTTACAACTATTTTTACATGTCTTTCTTTTTCAAGTCTTTCCGAAAGTTCGGATAAAAGAATATCAAGAATTCCTCTACAATCTTCATAAGTTAATGGATTAAATACAATTACTTCATCAATCCTGTTTAAAAATTCAGGAGGAACAATCCTCTTTAATTCATCCATTAAAAATTCTTTCATCTTTTGAAAATCAAACTCTTCACTTTCTGAATGGAACCCAAGACTTTTTGCCTTTTTCAAATACCTTGTCCCTATATTTGATGTAAGAATTACAACTGTATTTTTAAAATTTACTTTCCTTCCATAATTATCTGTCAAAACGCCATCTTCAAGAATTTGAAGAAGTATATTGAAAACTTCTGGATGCGCCTTTTCAAACTCATCAAAAAGAACAACTGAATAAGGTTTTCTCCTCACTTTTTCTGTTAATTGCCCACCTTCCTCATAACCAACATATCCAGGTGGAGCACCTATTAATTTTGAAACATTAAATTTTTCCATGTATTCTGACATATCAATCCTTATCAAGGCATTTTCGTCTCCAAATAAGAATTCAGCAAGAACTTTTGCAAGGTGAGTTTTACCAACACCTGTTGGTCCCATAAATATAAATGAACCAATTGGTCTTCTTGGGTCTTTAATTCCTGCCCTTGACCTTCTTATTGCTCTTGCAAGCACTTTTATTGCTTCATCCTGTCCAACAACCTTCTTTTTAAGTTCTTCTTCCATTTTAAGAAGCCTTACCTGTTCTTCCTCCTCAATCTTTGCAAGTGGTATACCTGTCCATCTTGAAACCACATAAGCAACATCCTCAACCTTTACTCTTGGACGTGCACCACGACTTTGAAGTTCCCTTTTTCTCCTTGCTATCTTTTCTTCAAGTATTTCAATTCTATCTCTTATTTCAGCTGCCTTCTCATATTCCTGTGCCCTTATTGCAATTTCCTTTTCCTTTTTAAGTCTTTCAAGTTCTTTCTTATATCTTTCTAACAATTCATCAGAAGCCTTACTTAAAAGTTTAACCCTTGCACCGGCTTCATCTATCACATCAATTGCCTTATCAGGTTGAAATCTATCAGAGATATATCTATCAGAAAGAATTGCGGCTGTTTCAAGTGCTTCATCATCATAAATAATTTGATGAAAATTTTCATATTTTTCTTTTAAACCTCTTAAAATCTCAATTGTCTGTTCAATCGTTGGCGGATCAACTATTATTGGCTGGAATCTTCTTTCCAGCGCTCCATCCTTTTCAATATATTTCCTGTATTCTTCCATTGTTGTTGCACCAATACACTGAATTTCTCCTCTTGCAAGAGCAGGTTTTAATATATTAGAAGCATCTATCGCACCCTCTGCTGCACCAGCACCCACAAGTGTATGAACCTCGTCAATAAAAAGTATTATATCCTTTGATTTTATAACCTCATTCAAAATTGCTTTCAACCTTTCTTCAAACTGTCCTCTGTATTTTGTACCTGCAACAATTGCGGCAAGGTCAAGAGCAAGAATCTTTTTATCAAGGAGTGCCTCAGGAACTTCACCTTTTACAATTCTCTGTGCAAGCCCCTCTACAATTGCAGTTTTACCAACTCCTGGTTCACCAATTAAAACTGGATTATTCTTTTTCCTTCTTGAAAGTATCTGTATAACCCTTTCTATCTCTCTTTCTCTTCCTATAACAGGGTCAAGTTTATCTTCTCTTGCAAGTTGGGTTAAATCAATTGCAAATTGTTCTAAAAGTTTTGAAGGGTATCTCATTTTTTTCTCAGTCGAAGGAGAGGGCAATTCCATTGATGATAATATTCTCAAAACTTCATCCCTTGCTTCTTCAAGAGAGACACCCCATGCTGCTAAAGCCCTTGCTGCAACACCCTTTCTTTCTCTTAAGATACCCAGAAGTAAATGTTCTGTTCCTATATAATTATGGCCAAGTTTTTTTGCTTCATCTATTGCATAATTCAAGCATCTTTTTGCATCAGGATCAAGAGGAAGCTCTGTATGGGGAACCGGATTTATTCCAGGTGGAACCATATTCTCAATATGACTTTTAATCCCTTCAAAATCAACACCAAGATTTGAAAGAACTAAAGAAGCAATTGAATCGCTCATTCTTAAAATACCGAGTAGAATATGCTCTGTTCCCACATAAGGATGCCTTAATCTTACTGCTTCCTCTTTTGCAAACCATAAAACCCTTCTTGCCCTTTCAGTAAACTTATTTTCTCTATCTATCATAAAATCTCCTTATATTTTTAAATTCTTTGAAATTTCTCCTATCCATAAAATTTCACCCTTTTCGCCCTTTAAAACAAAATACATTCCAATCACCATTACGATAAGAAGTGAGAGTAAGAATAAGGAAAAGAAGAAATTGAAAAATATATATCTTAAAAAGGGAATACCATAAAATAAAAGATAAAGAGAAAAGAAAAACAAAACCCCCACAATTTCTAAAATAAAAAGTAAAAAACCTTGCCTTGCATGAAAATTTACAAAATCATCACTTCTTTCTTTTAAAAGGGGTATTATACATAAAAACGGCAGGTAACTCATAAGGGCTAAAATCTTTTTTTCTTCCATTTACCCTCCCTTTATACTTACGACCCCTTCAATATATTCAAATATATTTGTAATCTCATCTTTAAATGGGGAGTCCTTCCATAAATCCTCATTCTCTTTAATAATATTAAGAATGAGATTTTTGTTCTCTTCAAGTTCTTTAAGTATCTCAATTTTTCTTAAAAAATAATAAGCCTTTTGAAATTTAAATGGTGCAATTTTAATCGCCTTTTCAATACTTTTAATTGCTTTATCCTTTTCCCTTCTTGAAAAATAAATCTGTGAAAGTGCTTCCTGGCTTGCTGCAATAAGAAATCCATCACCCGATTTTGAAGAAATATACTCTTTAAAGTATCTTTCAGCCTCGTTAAAATCACCTTTTAAAAATGAAATATGCCCCAAATAATATATTGATTTTTTACCTTCAAATGAATTTCTTGAATTATTATAAATCTGTTTTAACAGTTCCTCTGATTTCTGTAAATCACCACCATTTAAAAATGTAAGTGCCTGAATAAAAATCCTCTCACTTTGATAATCCTTACCTTCTTTTTTCTGGGTAAGGAAAATTATCAAAATCAAAAGAACAGATAAAATTATAAATATTCCACTTATTTTCTTTGGCTCTTTTTTAAATATATCAAAAAAAGAAAGGATTGCTTCTTCAACCTTATCCCTTCTTAATTCCTCTTTTGTTATTTTCTTTTTCTTTTTAATTTTCATAGATTAAATTATACAAGTTTATAATGGAATTTGTCAATAGAATGGGAACAAAGAATTTTTATTGTGTACATATTTTTCTTATACAGCGTAAAGATTACCACTATTTATTCTTAAATATTTCAATTATCTCTTCTTCTGTTTTTAAAACTTTTCTTGGTTTTGAGCCTTCAGGTGGCCCTATTATTCCAAGTTTTTCAAGTTCATCCATAATCCTTGCCGCCCTTGCAAAACCAACTTTTAATTTTCTCTGCAAAAGTGTAGCAGATGCCTGTTTTGCATTAACAAAAATTTTTGCTGCATCAAAAAGAAGAGGATCTTTACCTTCTATTTCTTCATCTTCTATTATACTTGTCTTTGTTTCTTCGGGTATTCTCCATTCAATTTCAGGGGCAGGTAGGTAATAATTTTTTGTGATTTCAACAATTTTATCAACAATTTTTTCCTTTTCTTTTTCCTTCTCAGGAAAATAATCAAAGAAATAATCAACCATAAGTTCAATTTTTTCATCAAAGGCGGTTTTCTCTCCACCTGTTAAAGTAGAAACGAGTCCATAATCTAAAATCTTATTTATCCATGGAGTATAGTCATTCTCACCAAGCACCTCTTTTAATCTTTTATTTAAATAACTTATTATCACTTTATTAACCACCCTTTTTATCTCTTCTTCACTTATATAAGGGCCATGAAGCCTCATCAATTCTGAACTTCCGGGTGGTATAAAGAGCATATCACCCCTTCCTAATAGTTTTTCTGCACCTATTTCATCTAAAACAACCCTTGAATCAACTTTTGACGGAACTTTGAATGCAACCCTTACAGGGAAATTTGCTTTTATTGTTCCTGTAATAACATCAACAGAAGGTCTTTGAGTTGCAACAACAAGATGGATACCAACCGCTCTCGCCATCTGGGCTAAACGGGCAAGTGGAAGTTCAACCTGCGCACCTGTTGCCAGCATCAAATCCGCAAACTCATCTATCACAATCACAACATAAGGCATATGAAAACATTTAAGTTTTTTAACATTTTTATTATGGGATTCAATATCCCTTACACCATCTTTTGCAAAATGTCTATACCTTTCTTCCATCCAGCAAACCGCAAGTTTTAAAATATCAATTGCCTCTTTTCTATCTCTAACAACGGGCTTTAAAAGGTGGGGGATCCCTTCGTAAAAGGAAAGTTCAACCCTTTTAGGGTCTATTAATAAAAATCTTGTCTTAGAAGGATTATTCCTTAAAAGTAAAGAGATAAGCATTGTATTGATACACATTGTTTTTCCACTTCCAGTTGCTCCTGCAATTAAAAAATGGGGCATCTTCCTTAAATCTGCATAAAATGGTTCACCACCTGTTGTAACACCAAGTGGAAAAATTAAATTACTATCCGATTCTAAATATTCCTTTTTCCCTAAAAGTTCTTTAATATAAACAATTTTCTGTTTTTTATTTGGTATCTCTATTCCAACAAGCCCTTTTTCAGGGAGTGGGGCAACAACCCTTATTCTATGTGATTTCATTCTTAAAGCAAGGTCATCAGCGAGCGAAAGTATCCTGCTTATCTTTATTCCAGGCGCAGGCTCATAATCGTATCTTGTTACAAATGGACCTGGTGAAATACTTATAACTTTCCCATCTATATTAAATTCTTTAAGTTTTTCTTCAATCAATTTTGCGTTTTCTTCAAGTTCTTTTTTATCAATCGTGCTTTCTTCCTCTTTATCATCAAATTCCTTTAAAAACTCAGAAATTTCAATATAATCTTCCCTTACCTCTTTTACTTTTACAACCTCTTTTTTAATCACTTTTTCCTGAAAAATCCTTTTTTCTTTTATCTTTTCTTTTATTTTTTCTTTTTCAGGAATTTTTATTTTTGGCAGATTTATTCTGAAATTTATAAAATAAATAAAAAAGATAATGAAAAATATATAAAGGATAGGAGGGAAAATGTTTCCAATATATCCTCTAACAAATTGATTGAAAAAATTGAATATATCCTTTTCACTTGAAAGTATTTTTAAAAAATAATGAAGTAAAGAGGAAAAGAAAAAAATCATTAAAAAAAGGAGTGGAATTTTTAAAAAATAGTTTCTGTAATCTTTTTTTAAAAAAAGATAGATTCCTGAAAAAAGCAATAAAAGATCAATCAAAAACGGGAAAATTTTGCCCAAATAAAGAATTGAGTATTTTGAAATAAAATAACCGATTTTACCACCGATATTTTGATAGGGATCAGATGAAGGATTTAAAAGGTAAGATAAAAGTGAAAGGAATATGAACAAACCGATTATAGAGATTAAACTACTGATAATCTTTACTTCATTTTTCATAAATTTTTAATAACAAATTCCTTAAAAATATTTAAGTTTTTTTCCCAGTTTGCCCTTCTTTCAATTATTTTTTTATTTATTAAAAATGCATCCTTCCTTAAATTTTTATTATTAATTGCCTCCTTTAGTTTTAAATAAAGTTCATTTTTATCCTTTGGATCAAATAAAAATCCATTTATTCCATCAACAATCCATTCCCTGTTACCTTTTATATCTGAAACAACGGGGAAAAGACCAAAACTCATTGCCTCAAGTAATGAAACACTTGTTCCATCAGAAAAAGAAGAAGAAAGATAAATACTATCTTCTAAAAGGAGCGATTTCAATTTTTCTTCATCCACATATCCATTAAAATTAACTATATCAAAAAGACCTTCACTGTAAATGAGTTCTCTGAATTTATTGGATAAAGAACCATAACCAATCCAGTCCAGATAAAAATTTTTTCTTTCTTCATCTTTAAAACATTTTAAAGCCTTTATAATTATCTCCTGATTATAAACCGGCTCCATCTTTCTATATGTTATTATACCAACTTTACCATCTTTAAACTCCTTCTTTTTCCCCATTTCTCTAAAACCCTTTTTAACCCCAAAAGGTATCACAAATATTTTTTTCTCTTCTATTTTAAAATCCTGAATCAACATCTCTTTCATAAATTTGGCATCAACAATTATACCATTTGAATTTTTAAGTATAAATTTTGTTATGATTTTTTTAATCTTATTTTTATAGGGGAAAATGAGAAGGTCAGAACCCCATATGGTTAAAAAATATGGAATTCTTTTATTTATCTTTTCAATAAATGAAAGGAGACCATAATTGGGAATAAAATGGGGGAAAATAATATCCGGTTTTAATCTGTTAATAATATCTTTCAACTTAAAATAACCACATAAATACTTACCCCTTTTAAAAATCTTAACATTTATTTCCTCAAATTTTTCAAAATCAAATAGAGGTTTTTCAAGGGAAACAGTATAAACATCCCATCCTAATAATCTATAACCTTCTTCCCATCTTTTTGTATGAACGGAGGAAACATCCCCTAAAAGAATAACTTTTTTTATCATATCAAAGACCTTGAAAATTCCTTATACATCCTTTCAATTTCCAATTTTATTATAATCTCATTATTGAATTCAACCTTAAGTTCATTTTCAGAAATTACTTCACCAATAAGACAAAAAGGTAAACCATTGAATAGTTTCTCAAAATCTTCTCTTTTTCCTCTTTTAACTTCAACAATTATCCTTCCTGCTGATTCGGAAAACAGGAATTCATCCCATCTTAAAGAACTTTTAATACTTATAAATGCACCTTTACTTCTTGCAAATGTCATCTCTGAAAGAGATATACCAATTCCGCCTTGGGATACATCATGGGCAGATACAATAAATCCTTTTTTAATCGCTTCATAAATTTTTTCATAAGATTTCAAGAACTTTTCAGGGAAAACTTTTGGAACAAACCCCTTATTGTGTATTCCAATAATTTTTAAATATTCTGAGGAGCCAAGCTCTTTATTTGTTTCCCCTATTAAATATATCAGATTACCCTCTTTTTTAAAAGGAGTGGATACAGGATCAATTTCATCCTCAATTATTCCTATACCTGTTACAAGTAAGGTTGCCGGAATCCTTATTCTTAGATCTTTTGTCTTAAATTCATTGTATAAACTATCTTTTCCGGAAATGAAAGGAGTCTTATAGGCTTTTGCTATTTCATAACAGGCTATAGAGCATTCAATTATCTCAGCCATAACCTCATCATCCTCAGGATTTGCAAAACAGAAATTGTCTAAAAGGGCAATCCTCTCTGGGTTAACTCCTACACATATTAAACTTCTGACTGCTTCATCAATCGCATTTGCAGCCATCCAGTAAGGAGAGATATAGGAATAAGAAGGACAGATTCCAGTTGAAATTGCAATCTTTCTGTTTGAATTAAATTTTGGTTTTATACATACAGCATCCTGCGGAGAAAAATTTCTATAACCTATAAGTGGTTTTAGAGAGGATTTTCCCTGAACCTCATGGTCATATTGTCTTATTATACTTTCTCTTGAACATATGTTTGGTGAAGAAAGAAGTTTTAAAAGTGTCTCTTCTGGCGTAAAAGGAGGATCAAAATTAAAATCTTCTTCTTTATATAAAAATTTCTTTACTTTTCTTAAAATTTCAGGTCTTCCTTTATGTAGAAAATCAACATCAATTTCACAAACTCTTTGATCTTTATAAAAAAGTTCCAGTTTACCAGTATCAGTATACTCACCTATACATTTTATATCGCATCCATATTTTTTAAATATTTCTTCAATTTTTTTAACATTCTCTTCTTTTGCTCCTATTATCATTCTTTCCTGAGATTCTGAGATCCATATCTCAGTGTAAGAAAGCCCTTCATATTTAAGCGGGACATCATCAAGAAAAACTTTCGCACCACCTGTAATCTCTGCACTCTCACCTATTGCAGAAGAAAGTCCGCCTCCACCACAATCTGTCACAAATTCAATCAACTCCTTATCTCTTGCTTCAAGTAAAGCATCTAAAAGTTTTTTCTCGGTGATAGGATCCCCTATTTGAACTGCGCCTATAGCAACTTCTTCTGATTTTTCCTCAAGTTCACAGGAAGCAAATGTAACGCCATGAATACCATCCTTACCTGTCTTTCCACCTGCAAGTAGTATCTTATATCCCGGTTTTAAATTTTTAAATGTATATTTTTTAGGCATAATTCCTATTGTTCCACAATAAACGAGCGGATTTGTTATAAATCCTTTATCAATGTATATCGCACCAGCACATGTCGGGATACCCATTCTATTCCCATAATCCCTTACACCCGCAACCACTCCCTTAAGGACTCTTTTTGGATGTAAAACACCTTCAAAAAGATTTTCATGGGGAAAATCAAGAGGCCCAACACAGAAAACATCAATATTTGCTATTGGTTTTGCACCTTTACCCGCACCAAGAATATCCCTTATAACACCTCCTATACCTGTTGATGCACCACCGTATGGCTCTATTGCAGATGGGTGATTATGGGTTTCCACCTTTACAGCGATTGCGTCTTCCTCATCAAATTCTATTATGCCTGCATTATCCTTAAATAAAAGAAGATAAAAATCTTTTTTTATCTCCTCGCTTACCCTCATTATATAACTTTTTAAAAGATTATCAATATATTCTTCCCCATAATAATATTTACCCTTAAATGTTTTATGCACACAATGTTCTGACCAAGTTTGTGCTATCGTCTCTATTTCACAATCTGTTGGATTTCTTCCAATCTTTGAGAAATAATCCTTTATTTTTTTCATTTCTGAAAGATTTAAGGCAAGCCCTTTTTCCTTTGAGTAATTCAAAAGTTCCTCATCATTCCATGAAAGGATTGGAACATAAACAATTTGAAATTTATAAAGTGAAGGAATTAAAAAAATACTTTTAATAATCCTTTCTTTTCTCTCAATTAAGGGATTGTAAAGAAATTTTCTTGCTATGTAATCTATTTCCTTTTCATCAAAAACACCTTTTATCCAGTATCTTTTTCCCCTTTTAATTCCTTCTGGTTTTCTAAATCCAAAAAGTTTTATTGCTTCCTCTACACTTTCACAAACAGGGTCTTTAACCCCAAAATGATAGGTTATCTCAAAATCTTTCCCTTCAAATTCAAATCTTTCATTTATCTTATAATTTTCAACGATATCTTCACATAAAATTTCCTCAACAATCTTTTTTATTTCCTCATATTCATAATTTCCTTTTATCCAGTATATTTTACTCTCATAAACTTCTACCTCTTTTTTAAAACCGATCTCTTTTATACCCTCTTCAACATCATATCTTCTTGGATTAAAAGGAATGATCTCAATTCTAAAAACATTCATTCTTTTCTTTCTCTTCCTTTTTCAAGTTCTTCTATTATTTTTTCAATATTTTCTCTATCTTCAAGCATTTTATAGAACCTTTGATAATTTTTGAAAGAAAATATTGAATTTACAAATGGTTCAAGAAAAACAAAAAATTGAGATGTTATAAAGGAAATCGGCTTTAAAGATTCTAAAAGTAAAATAGCAGGAACCTCAAGTTTAAGTTCTAATATCCTTTTAACAATCCTTTCTATTAAGTCATCGTATTTTTCTTCCATCTCAAAACAGGATTTCTATTTGCAAGCGTTTCATCCAGTCTTCTCACAGGGGTATTATAAGGAGCATTTTTAACTATCTCAGGGTTTTCCTCGGCCTCTTTAACTATTTTTCTTAGAGTTTCTGCAAAGGCATCAAGTGTCTCCTTTGATTCAGTCTCTGTTGGTTCTATCATAAGTGCTTCTGGAACAATTAAAGGGAAGTATATTGTTGGTGCATGAAACCCATAATCTAAAAGCCTTTTTGCCACATCAAGTGTTCTTATGCCATATTTTCTTTTTAAATTTTCGCCTGAAACAACAAATTCGTGCATACAGGGAAAATCCCTGTAAGGGTTTTCAAATAAATCCTTAATTTTTTCTCTTAAATAATTTGCATTCAAAATAGAATCTTCTGCAACCTGTCGGAGGCCATCCCATCCCGTCAAGAGTATATATGCATAAGATTTTACCATTACAAGAAAATTCCCATAAAAAGAATGTACCTTTCCTATAGAATCGGGGAAATCATAGGAAAATCTGTATTTACCTTTTTCAAAAATTATTCTTGGAACTGGTAAATATTTTTCAAGTTCTTTTTTAACTCCAATAGGTCCTGAACCCGGTCCTCCTCCACCATGTGGTGCTGAAAAGGTTTTATGCAAGTTAAAATGAACGATATCAAATCCAAGGTCAGCAGGTTTTATAATCCCAAGTAAGGCATTCAAATTTGCACCATCAAGATAAACAAGCCCGCCTACCTCGTGCACAAGATGCGTAATCTCGCATATTTCAACTTCAAAAAGACCAAGTGTATTGGGATTTGTAATCATAATAGCGGCAACATCCTCATTTAAATTCTTTTTAAGTTCTGGAATTGAGATTAAACCTTTTTCATTTGATTTGATTGTCTTTGTAACATATCCTGAAAGGGTGCAGGATGCAGGATTTGTCCCGTGGGCAGAATCAGGAACAAGAACATATTTTCTTGGATTCCCTCTTTGAGTATGATATTTCCTTACAATTAGCATACCTGTAAGTTCGCCATTTGCTCCTGCTGCTGGCTGAAGTGATACCGCATCCATTCCCGATATTTCACATAAAAATTTTTCAAGTTCATACATAAGTTTTAATGCACCCTGACATGTTTCCTCAGGAGTTAAAGGGTGAAGATCAGTAAACCCTTTTAAGCGGGCAAGTTCCTCATTTATTTTAGGATTATACTTCATTGTGCAGGAACCAAGTGGATAAAAGCCCTTATCAACATGATAATTTCTTTCTGCAAGGGAATTAAAATGTCTTACAATTTCGGTTTCAGAAACCTCTGGTAAAAACGCTTCTTTCTCTCTCAAATATTTTGAAGGTATATACTTTTTAATATCAAAATCAGGAATCTCCGGGAATTTAAAAGCCCTCTTACCTTTTTGACTCTTTTCAATAAGAATTTTCAATCTTTCCTCCTTTTTAAATTTAAAATTATAAAGAAGATAAATCTTTTACTTCAATTTCGCCCAAAGGCTCCTTTTCTTTTATTAAAATTCCAGAAAATTTATATACATTTGTATCTTTATCCTTCCAGGCATTCTTAGAGAGTCCTGCTTTTAAACAGGTTTCTGAAAGAAATTCTTCTTCATTAAAATTCCATTCAATCGCAACCTGTGGTAAAAGCAGTCCTTTAAATATACCTCTTTGAACAATAAGACCATGTTTACCAATATCTATTTGATTTATATAATCTTCCGGCTCCCCGGATAGTTTTTCCGGCTCTGTTAAAATTGTCAATTCAATGATTATTTTTGAAAACTCTTCCTTTTTTAAAGGATTAAATCTTGGGTCACAAAAGGCAGATTCATAAGAGGAAATAATAACTGCTTTCCATAAAGGATAAACTGGATAAGGAACCCCTATACATCCCCTTAATTTTTTTTCAGGATAAATGTAAAGACTTGTAAAAACCCCCCTTTTATAATTAAATTCTTCTTTAATCTCTTTGCTTGCATCAATATTTTCAGGCTCATACATTTTACCTTTCAGCCCTTTTTCAATACTTTCCCTTGCGAGATTCATTAAAATTTTAGCCTTTTCCTTCTCCATAATATTTTTATTTTGCTCTAAAAAGGGATAATTTGTCAATTAAATACAAATTCCCTTATAATTTAAAAATGTTATTTAAAAAAGGAAAAGAAGAGAATAAAAATACTCTTGAAGTATCTATAATAGGTGGTGGATTTGAAAGGTATATTTATGAAGGGGAAATAAACTTAGAAAAGCACAGTTTTATATTCATAAAAACAACAAAAGAACCTGAAAAAGAGGTGCTTGTAAAATTTCGCATAAAGTCAAGTAAAAAAACAGAACATAAAATTTTATCCTTAAGAATTGCAGAAGATAATGAAGTAATAGAAATTATAAAAAACATGGTGAAAGGATATATATACGAGAGAGAAAAGAGTGATGTAAAGATTGTAAAAGTGATCCCTGATTTGAAAAATGGGATATTCAAGTTCCATTTTACTGCTGAAAAAAGACATGATTTTCAAATACTTGCACCAAAACTTGCAAAAATATTACATGTACACATTGAGTTTGAGCAAATAGGAGCAAGGGATTACGCAAGAGAGATAGGAGGGATAGGGAAATGTGGAAGAGAAATATGCTGTAAAAAATTTTTAAAACAGATACCCTCAGTAACCCTTGAAATGGCAAGAAACCAGTATATCTTTGCTGTGCCTGATCACATTACAGGGATATGTGGAAGACTTTTATGCTGTTTAAGATATGAATATCCTTTTTATGAAGAAGTATCAAAGGATTTTCCAAAAATAGGTGAAGAAATAAAAACTCCGAGAGGAATAGGAAAAGTAAAAGAAATAAATTGTTTAAAGGGTTATTTTAAGCTCCAATATGAGGATGGGAATGAGGAGATAGTTTATAAAGAAGAAAGATGGTAGAAGAGATTTTTGATAGATTAGTTCAAAATATAGATTATATTGATAAAAATATACCGAGTGGCGCAAAAACTTTTTTTCTTTTATCTTTTTTAAAAAAATATAAAAAAATTTTATTTGTTGGAGAGGAAATAGAAAATATTTATGAAGAGATTAAAAGTATTCATCCGGAAATAAAAGTTTCAATATATAACGAGAATACAATAAATTTTGAAAGTGAAATTATCCTTTTAAAAGATGAAAGGTTTCTTGAAAATATAAAGGAGATCAATTTTATAAAAATTGAAAAAGATAAAGAGATTGAAAGGGAAAGGTTTTTAGAAATACTTGAAAAGGAAGGATTTGAAAGAACTCTTTATGTTGAAGAAAAAGGGGAATATGCTTTAAGAGGAGGGATAGTAGACTTTTATCCCAAATATGAAGACCTGCCATTAAGGATTGAATTTTCAGGAAATAAAATTTTTGAAATAAGGATTTTTGACCCATCAAATCAGAGGACAATAAAAAAATTAAAGGAATATTTTCTTTCAACAAAAAATTTTTATGGAGAAAAAAATAAATTAGATTTCAAAATAATTTATGAAGAAGAAAAGATGTTCCCCTTTAAAATAATACCTAATCCGCCACTTCTATTTGAAGTATTTAAAATGGAATTAGAAAAACTAAATAAAAGAAAATTCAAAATATTTTATCTTGCCCCAGATACGATAAGATACAG
>CBFGJO010000003.1:0-65732 GCA_965649125.1 Caldifarciminota bacterium
AAAGTAAAAGGAAAGGAAAGGAAACTTTAAAAAATTTTTTAAAATAAACTGTTTCACATCCTAAATAGGATATTATTTTCCCACAGGTAAATATGATTAAAAAATAATAAAAGGATAAGAAAAATAATTTAATAAAAATGAGGAATAAAAATTTCCTTAAAAATGCACTTTTTAAAATAAGACCAGTAAATTCCAATATGCTTTCAATTGCTTTAAAAATCTTAAATTCTTCAATATACAGTTTTATTATCTCAATATAAGAGGGATAAAAGTCAGGGGAAAACAAAATAGATTCTTTAAGGAAAAACTCCTTTTCCTCCAAGGAAAGTGTCTTTTTTGATAGAGAAAGCAAATAAGCAGATAAAAAATATATACCGTCCCATTCATTCTTCTCTCTTAAAAAAATAAGTGCTTCTCTTATTTTTTCCTCAAAACTCCTCTTCTTTTTTTCAAGAGAAACTATGTAAAACATCGTAAGGTATGAGACATTATCCCTTGAAAGAGAAACTGCTTTTTTTAATCTCTCAACTGATTCTAAAAATAAACCCTTTCTTTCCAGGTTCTCTGCTATTTTAAAATGATAAAAGGGATTTGAAAGAGTATCTATATTAATCTTTTTTTCAAAGTATTCTTTACATTTCCTTTCTTCTATTAAAGCATTGGTATAATCCTTATAAAACCAATCGTAAAAAAGAGTTATTATGATTAAAAAATTCATTTAAGAATTATAAAGAATTTTCAAAAAGAAAATCAAAATCATTATAATAAAAATATGAAAAGAGTGCTTGAATATATAAAAGAAGAAAAAATAAGTACTGTAAAGTTATGGTTCACTGATGTTTTAGGAAAATTAAAAGGGTTTGATCTATCTGTAAGGGAAATAGAAAGGGCTTTTGAGGAAGGGATAGTATTTGATGGTTCATCAATTGAAGGCTTTGTCAGGATTGAGGAATCAGACCTTATAGCAAAACCTGATCCTGATGCTTTTTTTATAATCCCTGAGGAAGTAAATGAAGAAAGAACACTTGTAATAATATGTGATGTTCAGGATACTCATGGTAATCCTTATGATTCGTGCCCAAGGCATATTTTAAAGAAAAATTTAGAATATGCAAAGAGGATGGGATTTGATTTTTTTATAGGGATAGAACTTGAATATTTTTATTTTCCAAACGAAAAGAAGGCATTGCCTCTTGATGAAGCAGGCTATTTTGAAATATTTCCCTATGATGAACCCGAAAGGGCTAAAAGGGAAACACTCCATGTTTTTGAAAAGATGGGGATAAAGGTTGAGAGTACCCATCATGAAGCTGCTTCTTCCCAGCACGAAATAGATTTTAGATATGATAATGCTTTAAAAATGGCTGATATATTGCAAGTTGCAAAAATAATAATAAAACAGATTGCAAGAAAATATAAGATATATGCAACATTTATGCCAAAACCAGTTTTTGGAATAAATGGCTCAGGGCTCCACTCTCATCAATCTCTTTTTAAAGAAGGCAAGAATATCTTTTATGATAAAAAGGATGAATATAATCTTTCAAATATTGCAAAATCCTATATGGAGGGTTTGCTCAAACATGCACGGGAAATAACTGCTATAACAAATCAATGGGTAAATTCTTATAAAAGACTCGTTGTTGGGTATGAAGCACCCGTCTATCTTTCCTGGGGAAGAAAAAACAGGTCTGCTTTAATTAGGGTCCCTGCTTTTAAGCCTTATAAACCTGAATCCTGTAGAATTGAATACAGGGCTCCTGACCCTGCCTGCAATCCCTATCTTGCCTTTTCATGTATGTTAAGAGCAGGATTAAAGGGAATTGAAGGAAATTATAAATTGAGAGAACCAATTGAGGAAGATATATATCAAATGCCCGAAGAAGTTAAAAAGAAATATGGAATAGATGCTTTACCTGATTCTTTATATTCTGCAATTTTACTTATGGGAAAAAGTGAACTTGTAAAAAGTATTTTAGGGGAATCTTTATTTGAAAAATTCATAAAGAATAAAAAAGCAGAATGGGAAAGATATAGAATACAGGTTACTGATTATGAAATTGATAATTATCTCCCAATACTTTGAAATTATTTTTTTAAAACTTTATAATTTAAATTTTAAATAATGAATTTTGAAATTTCATTAAGAATTGGTGGAGAAGCAGGAGATGGTGCTTTAACAGCAGGGAATATAATTGCAAAAATTTTTTCAAGATACGGACTCTTTGTATCCACTTATAAAGACTTTCCTTCACAGATAAGGGGGATTCATACAAATTACACCATAAGAGCATCCTTTATGAAAAAATTTGCGAGACCATCAAAACTTGATTTTCTCTTTGCTCTTGATAGGGAAAGTGTTTTTTATCATCAACATGAGTTAAAGAAAAACGGAATTATAATTGTTGAAAAAAAATTTTCCCAAGGAATAAATTTCAGAGAAGATTTAAAAGTTTTTGAAATTCCTTTTATAGATATTGTATTAAAAGAATTTAAAAAAGGTGTTTTTAAAAACACCATTTTAATTGGTGCTTTTTCTCAGTTTATCAATCTTGAAGAAAATTATTTTATAGAAATTTTAAAAGAAATTTATGAAGGGAAAAGTAAAGATGTATTAAATACAAATTTAAAGGCTTTTGAAATTGGCAAAAATTTTATAAAAGAAAATTTTAAAGATATTGAAAAAATAAATTTTCCTGAAAAAAAAGAAAACGATTTTATCTTAATCTCGGGTAATGAAATCTGTGCACTCTCTGCAATATATTCTGGATGTAGATTTTTTTCAGGCTATCCAATAACCCCTGCAACAGAAATTCTTGAATTCCTTTCAAAATTTATGCCAAAGTTTGAGGGTATTGTTTTGCAAATGGAAGACGAGATTGCAGCAATAAATGCAGCAATTGGTGCAGGAATCGCAGGTTTGAGGTCAATGACAGCTACAAGTGGACCGGGTCTTTCTTTAATGACAGAAGGGATTTCTTATGCGGGTATGACTGAAACACCAGTTGTAATTGTTGATTCTCAAAGAGCAGGACCATCAACAGGGATGCCAACAAAATTTGAGCAATCCGATCTATTCCATGCAATATTTGGTGGACATGGAGATATTCCAAGATGTGTTTTAGCACCTTCCCATCCCGAAGAGATATTTGAATTTACAAATCTTGCCTTTAACCTTGCTGAAAAATATCAAATACCAGTTATACTTTTACTTGATCAATTCTTATCTCAAAATCTTTTTACAATAGAGATACCCGAAATTGATAAATTTAAAATAGAAAGGGGAAAATTTTTAAAGGAGATAGATCAAGAATTCAAAAGATTTTCATTTACAGAAGATGGAATTTCTTATAGAACTTATCTTGGGCAGGAAGGAAAAATATTCCATATAACAGGTGTTGAACACAATGAAGAAGGTAATATAACAACATATGGAATTTTAAGGAAAAGGATGAGTGAAAAAAGAATTTCAAAATTGAATCATTTAAAAAAGGAAATGCCAGACCCTTTAATTTTTGGGGAAGGTAAAAATATAATAGTAACATGGGGTTCAACCAGGCTTGCAATAGAAGAAATAATTAACGAATTAAAAAATTTAAAACTGGTTGTTATAAGAGGAATTTATCCTTGGAAAGATGAATTAAAAGATATTTTAAATGGAGAAAAAATAATTTGTGTTGAACAGAATTTAAGTGGCCAACTTTCTTTTATAATTGAAAATATAACCAAAAAAGAAGTAATAAAAATTTTAAAATATACAGGAAGACCTTTTTATTCTGAAGAAATAAAAGAAAAAATAGGAAAATTTTTATGAATCAGGAAAAAAATTACGAAGGTAAAAAGCCGGGATGGTGCCCTGGCTGTGGTGATTATGCAGTACTAAATGCATTAAAAAAAGTTTTTTCAAAAAAGGGGGTACATCCTTCAAAAATAGTGATAGTTTCTGGAATAGGTTGCAGTGGAAAACTTGGTGATTATGTTGCAACAAATTCAATTCACACATTGCATGGAAGGGTTTTACCGGTTGCAACTGCAATAAAACTATCAAATCCAGAACTCCTTGTAATTGGGGCGAGCGGAGATGGTGATACTTACGCAATAGGTATTTCTCATTTTATACATACATGCAGAAGGAACCCAGAAATAATACATATTGTTATGAACAATCAGGTCTATGGACTCACAAAAGGACAGTTCTCACCAACAAGTTTAAAGGGATTTGTATCCACTTCAACACCTTATGGAGTTAAGGAAGAACCAATTGATGGTGTTTTACTTGCTCTTGAAAGTGGAGCAACATTTGTTGCAAGAGGTTTTTCTGGAGATGTTCCAGGTCTAATTGAAATATTTGAAAAAGCAATTGAACATAAGGGCTTTTCCTTCATAGATGTTCTCTCACCATGTGTAACATTTAATAAACTGAATACTTATGAATGGTTTAGAGAAAGAATATTTAAAATAGAAGAACCTTTTGGAATAAAATATCTTCCAAGAGCAATAAGATTTGTAAGGGAAGCATTAGAAGAAGGAAAATTTTTAACAGGCGTAATATATAAAACGCAAAAATTGACCCTTTCTGAACTTCTCTTAAAAGATAAAGAAATTCCACTTGTAAAAAAAGAGATTGAAGTAAAAAAGGAGGAAATTCTGGATATCTTTTCACTCTTTAAATGAATGTAAAAGAGTTTCTGAAAAAAAAATATGAAATATTAAAAAAATTTAAAGGAAAAAGAATAGGAGTTTTATGCGGGGGAACTTCAACTGAAAGGGAAGTATCAATAAGATCAGGGAAAATGGTATTTTCTGCTCTCAAAAAACTTGGTCTTAATGCAAAACTCATCATAGTTGAGGCTGATTTTATTGGGGAAATACTGAAGGAAAAGATGGACATTGCCTTTTTAATATTTCATGGAAAACCCGGTGAGGATGGGAAAATTCAAGGATTTCTGGATTTACTCGGTATTCCCTATACAGGTTCTGGGGTTATTGCATCTGCCTGTGGAATGAATAAATTTATTTCAAAGAAATTATTTATCGCATCAGGTATACCAACTCCTCCAGGTGTTTTTATCTATAATTATGAAAATATAGAAGAAAAAATGAAAGAAATAAAGAAAATGGGGCTTCCAGTAATATTAAAGCCAAAGGATGAGGGCTCAAGTATAGGTGTTGAAATAGTAAAAGAAGAAAAATATTTAAAGGAAAAAATATTAGAAAAAAGAAAAATTTATAAGGATATACTCGTAGAAAAATACATAAAAGGAAAAATTGTTACAACAGGAATTCTTGGAACAGGGAAAGATGCTTTTGCACTTCCTGTTCTTGAATTAAGACCTGTAAGAAGAGAATTTTATGATTACACTGCTAAATACACAAAAGGTGAAACAGAATTCATTATACCTGCTGAACTTCCTGAAGATGTTTATAAAAAGTTACAGGAATACTCTTTAATGGCTCACAGGGTTTTAGAATGTAAAGGTTTTTCAAGAGTTGACGGAGTTGTTTCAGAAAAAAATGAAATATTTATTCTTGAAGTAAACACACTTCCAGGTATGACAGAGTTATCGGACTTACCTGCAGAGGCAAAAAAGGCCGGCCTTTGTTATGAAGACCTTGTTCTGTTTATATTAAATACATTATTTTATGAAACTCACTAGTTCTTTCATAGGGATACTTTTATTCTTTCTAACAATTTTTTTACCGCTTCCCTTTGAAATTAACCAGAAAAAGGTTCTTGCAGTTTGTATTTTAATGGCATACTTTTGGATATTTGAAGTGATCCCAATTTACATAACAAGCCTTTTCCCAATTTTACTTTTCCCGAGTTTAAAAGTTTTAACCCCACAGGAAGCATCCTCCCCTTATTCTCAGCCAGAGGTATACCTATTTTTAGGAGGATTCTTCATAGCAAAGGCAATGGAAAAATATGATTTACATAAAAGGATTTCTTTCTTTTTTTTAAAGATTTTCCCTAAAAATTTAAAGGGAATACTACTTGGTTTAATGTTTTCTATAGGATTTATGTCTTCATGGATGAGCAATACTGCAACATGTATAATGGCATTTCCGATAGCACTTGCAATATTAAAATCATTGGAAATTAAAAAAGAAAATATAGACAAGGCTTTTTTTCTTTCAATTGCATATGCTTCAACAATAGGAGGAATTTCAACACCAATAGGAACACCACCAAATATCGTATTTTTAGGACAATTTAGAAAATTTTTTCCAGAATATCCTGAAATAACATTTGCAAAATGGATAATTTGTTTTTTACCCCTCTCTTTTATTTTTTTATTTTTAACCTGGTTTTTGCTTTGCTTACTTTTTATAAAAAAAGAAAATATAAAAATTGATTATAAAAAAATTCTTGAAGAAAAAGAAAAGATTGGCAAAATGAAAATTCAGGAAAAAATAATTTTAACTCTATTTGTTTTTGTTGTTATCCTCTGGCTTACAAGAAGTTTCTGGGATAAACTCCTTAATTTAAAAAATTTTTCAAATGATGCAATTGTTGCAATCCTTGGCGGAGTAATTTTATTTCTAATCCCTTATAAGGAAGAAAAAAAATTGAAACCCATTCTTGAATGGGAAGTTGCAAAGGAAATTCCCTGGGGAATTTTACTTATATTTGGTGGTGGATTTTCCCTCGCTTCTGCTTTTGAAAAAACAAATTTAACACAAAAACTTGCAGAATATTTAAAAATTTTTAAGGATTTAAATCCTTATATTTTTATGACAATAATATGCACATTCCTTGTATTTTTAACAGAGGTAACATCTAACACTGCAACAGCATCTATAATCCTTCCTTTTTTAGGGAGTCTTTCAAAGGGGATAAATTTAAATCCATTATTCCTTATGCTTCCTGCAACAATTTCGGTTTCATTTGCTTTTATGCTTCCATCAGGAACACCACCAAATGCGATAATTTTTGCTTCTGGTAAATTAAAAATAAAGGATATGGCAAAAACCGGCTTTATCTTAAACTTTATAGGTGTTATTTTAGTTGTTTTATCTTTCTTTTTTTATGTAAGATTCATATTGAAGATATGATTAAGATAGGACCATCAATAATTGCAGGTGATTTTTCAAAACTAAAAGAAAATATAAAAAAGGCGGAAAGAGCAGGAATGGATTTCCTGCATATTGACATAATGGATGGAGTATTTGTAAAAAATATAACCTTTGGCCCGATGGTTTTAGAAGCAATATCCAGTATGACTGATTTGCCACTTCATGTCCATCTTATGATAATTGAACCAATAAGATATATAAAAGAATTTTCAATGATAAAAAATACCCGCCTTATAAGTTTTCATTATGAGGCAACAGAGAAAATTTTAAAAACACTTATGGAGATAAAAAAAGAGAATAAAAAAGTTGGACTTGCCATAAATCCTGAAAGCTCTTTTGAAAATATTAAAAAATTTTTAAATAAAATTGATGAGGTCCTTATAATGAGTGTTCATCCGGGTTTTTCAGGACAAAAATTTTTAACATATGTATTAGATAAAATAGAGGAAATTAAAAGATATAAGATTCAAAAAAAATTAAATTTTGAGATTGCAATTGACGGAGGATTAAATGAGGAAACAATACCACTTGTCATTGAAAAAGGAGCAGAAGTTCTTTGTATAGGCTCCTATTTTTTTAAAAATAAAAATTCGGTAAAATTTTTGAATAGAATAAAAAATGCTTCATAAACTCCTATTTTTAGGTCTTTATTTAAATCCCTTTGTTGCAAAGAAAAAAGAATATATGGAAAGAATATATGCACTTGCAGATTCAGGAATAATTAATTTAGTTGTGATTGATTTAAAAACAGAAAACGGGAAGGTATGGTTTAACGAAAAGGAATTAAAAGAGATTTCAAAAAAATGTGAAGAAAAAAATATTTATTTAATAGTAAGAATAGTCTGTTTTGTTGACAATAATTTACCAATTTATGAGCCTCAAAGGGCTATTTTAAGTAAAAAGAATAAGGATTTATGGAAAGATATGCATGGAAACTATTGGTTAAACCCATTTGACACATTAAACTGGAATTACAACATAGAGGTTGCTGAACTTGCAGCAAAATGTAATGTAAAGGAAGTGCACTTTGATTATTTAAGATTTCCCTCTGATGGCGATTTATCTGATATGGATTTAAAAAATCCACTAAATTGGGAAAAGGAAGAAGCAATTAAAGAATTTTTAAGAAAGGCATTTTTAAGGTTAAAAAAATACAAAACTTTCATAGTGCCCTGTCTTTTTGGTTTCTCACCATTCTGGAATTCTGTAAAAAGGGAAGGACAGAAAATTGAAGAGGTTTCAAAATACTCGGATAGAATTGCACTGATGCTTTATCCATCCCATTATGGTAAAAATTTTTTGAAAGAGGCAAATCTTATAAGAGAAAGGGCAATATATTTTGAAGGAATAACATTAGCAAAAATAAGAACAAAAATTCCTGTTGAAGCATATGTTCAGGGATTTAATTACAGAGCAAAAAATTTCGGTAAAGAATATATTATTGAACAAATAAAGGGCGCAATTCTTGCAGGAGTTGAAAAAATAATAATATGGAATCCACAAGGAGAATATAAATACGCAATTAAAGCATTAAAGGAAATAAAAAATGAAATTACTAATAATTTTATTTTTAATCAAGGGTCAAGATAAAGAAATCCTTAGAGAAAAATTTGTTTATAGTCTTCTTGAAATATACTTTAAAAAGGATAATCGAATAAATGATTGTGCAGATTTTATAAGAAAAACATTATTAAATGCTTTAAATAAAATAGATTTAAAGGACTTAAACATAAATAAAAGAACACCATTTTTAGTTAAAGAAAATGACAAGTTTTTTTATTCATCCTTTGCCGATGCAAAGAATCTAATATTATATAACACAATTTTTTTGGGAAAGGATAAAAATAAAATAGATTTAAAAACAGGTGATATCTTATTCTTTTACAATCCAAAACAAAAATTACCATACCACTCAATGATTTATATAAAAATAAAAGATAAAGAATTTCTAATATACCATACAGGACCTATAGGAGATAAAAGCGGAGAATTGAAATTAATAGAATACAATTTAATTTTTAAACATCCAGAACCGGTGTGGTTTCCAATTCCATCAAATGAAAATTTTTTAGGATTTTTTAGATTGAAATTATTTGATAATTTAGATTAAAATTATAAAATTAAAAGGAGTGGAATATGTTTTTAAATATAATCATAAGTTTTTATTTAAGCAGTTCTATTTATTTAAAAGGTGAGAAACCAAAAATCTATATAAGTGGATATAATATCGGCAAAGCAGTTATAAGGATTTACAAAATTGAGGAAGCCTATGAAATATTCAAAAAATCAAAGGATATAAATTATCCATTTTTAAAAGAAGAAAGAAAATCAAATTTATTCAAAAGTCTTGAAGAAGGATTAAGGGAAACTAACAAAAGGATAAGAAATTATTTTAGAAGAAATGTGAAAGAAAAAGAGAGAATAGAAATTGTAGAGACTTTCAAAATTAAAAAATTGGAGGAAAAAAAGAAAGGATTCCCTTCACCTTTAAGAGAGTTTGAAATTGTTGAAGAATGGACAGAAGATTTTGGACACGAATGGATAAGTAAAGATATTGAAATACCTGTCAATCAGAAAGGAGTTTATCTTGTAGAGGTAGCAAATAAAAAACTACAAGAATTTATTCCTTTGATAATTACTGATATTGGATTTATAACAAAAGAAGATAACGAAAATTTATATATTCTTGCTCAAAACCTTTTAAATTCAGAGCCATTGAAAAAAGCAGATGTATGTATTAAATCAGGTGAGAAAATATTAAAGGAAGGAAAAACTGACGAAAACGGAATTTTCTATTTTAAAAAGAAAGAAAAAAATTTTGATGTAATTCTTTCTTATAATGGAAGCATAGCAATTTCAAAATCCTATGCACCCTGGGCAGAATTTCTACCTGAAAGAGTTTACATTTACACAGATAGACCACTTTATAGACCGAATGATAAAGTTTATTTTAAAATAGTTGCAAGAGTTCTGGAAGGAGAAAATTATAACCTCTATAAAGGCTCTTTAAGAGTTAAAATTTTAAATCCAAAAGATAATATTTTATTTGATAAAGAACTTCTGACAAATGAGTTTGGAACATGTGGGGATTCATTAATTTTACCAGAAAATGCAAACCTTGGAACTTATAGAATAGATGTGTGCATTAAAGATAAAAGATTTTATCAAATATTCAAAGTAGAAGAATATAGAAAACCTGAATTTTCTATAAAGGTGGAATGTGAGCCAAAAGTTTTAACCTCTTTTGAAAAGGTTAAAATAAAAGTTAAAAGTGATTATTTCTTTGGTGCACCTGTTTCAGGAGGCAAAGTTAAATTGAAAATTTCAAGAAGGCCACTTTACTTTTATTACTGGGGATTTTATGAAGAGTCTTGGGCACAGGAATTCATAGAGGAAATAGAAGGAAATTTAAATGAAAATGGTGAATGGGTTTATGAATATGAAATTCCCCAAATTGATAGATATTATAATTATATTATTGATGCAGGAGTTGAAGATGAAAGTGGTATTCAGCAATGGGGAAAAACAATTTTTAAAGCAGGGAAAACAAAATATGCAATTGATTTAAGAACTGATAAATATATTTATTCAAAAGATGAAGAAGTTCAAATTTATATTTATGTTAAAGACCTTGAAAATAAAAAGCTAAAAGAGGGAGATTGCAGGATAAAAATTTTTGAAAAGGAATATAATGTAAAAATAAAAGAAGGAGAGGGATTTTTAAAGATAAAGGCAGAAAAAACAGGATATATAAGAATATATGCAGAATTTAAAGATGAAAAGGAAAATTTAATAACCGATGAAGCTTTTATTTGGGTAGATGGAGTGGGTTATGCCTTTGAATATAAAGAAAATAAGATTCAGATCGTAACTGAAAAGCATGAATACAAGATCGGTGAAAACTTGAAAGCGATTATATTTTCACCCTTTGAAAATGGATATTTATTTTATACAATTGAAACTTATAGAATTGAAAAAGTAGGTATTTTAAAAATTGAAAAAAATACGGGAACTATTGAACTTAAACTCAAAGAAAATTATTCACCCAACTTTTTTATCCATGTTTTAGGAAATAATGAAAATAATTTTTATAATAATAAAAAAGAAATAAATTTAAAATATGAAAAGAATAAATTGGATATAAGTTTTGAACTTGATAAGGAGAAATATTTACCAAGAGATAAGGCGAAAATTAAAATAAAAGTGAAAGATTTTGAAGAGAAACCTTGTGAAGCGGAAATCTCGGTTTTTATAATTGACGAAGCCTTACTTTCCCTTCAGGATCCTTTTGAAGAAAACATTTTCTCCTTTTTTTATCCAAAAAGAATAACTTATACAGGTTATAGATCATCTATAAATTGGAGATTTTATAGTTATGAAGAATATTATGAAGAAGGTGCCCTTCAAAGTAAAATTCCTTTAATGGTTGCAAAAGAATTTGAAGAATATGGAAGATTTGCAATAAAAGGAATTGGTGAAGAAATGATGATAAGAAAGGGATTCAAAGACCTCGCTTTATGTATTTTAAGAGAAAAAACTGATAAAAATGGTGAGGCAGAAATTGAGCTTAATCTTCCTGATAATTTGACAACATGGAGAATAAGGGTAAAGGCTTTAAAAGAAAATAAATTTGGGGAAGAAGAAAAGAAATTTTTAGTTTCAAAAGACCTGCTTGCAAGACTTATTTTACCAAGATTTATAAGGGAAAGGGATACTGTTATTATAAAAGGAATAGTTCATAATTATCAGGATAAAAAGGAGAGTATTGATGTTAAAATTGAAACAAAGGGTATTGAACTCATTGGGAAAAATGAAATAAAGATTGGTGAAATCTTGCCGGGAAAAAATAAACAGGTTAATTTTAAAGTGTATGCAAAAAATCCAGGAAATGTAGAATTCACATTGATTGCAAAAGGAGAAAACTCTTATGATGCACTAAATCTTAAAATTCCTGTTCTTCCCCATGGTATGGAGAGAGTGTTATCAATTTCAAATGTTTTAACAAAGGACAAAGATGAATTTGAACTTGAAATACCAGAAGATGTTCAAAATTTTTACTCTGCTTTTTATATTTCCCCTTCATACCAGAATGCAGTTTTTTCTTCTTTAAAAGAACTCATAGGCTATCCTTATGGATGTGTTGAACAAACGATGAGCAGATTCTTACCCGATGTCGCTGTTAAGGATATAATAGAGAAAGCAGGAATAAAAGAACCATTATTTACACAGGAACTCCCGAAAATGATTGAAAAAGGACTTCAAAGATTATACAACTTCCAACATTCTGATGGTGGATGGGGATGGTGGGAAGATGATGAGTCTAACCCGTTTAATACTGCTTATGTTTTATATGGACTTGGTCTTTTGAAAAAAACAGCCTACAAAGTAAATGAAGAAGTTATAAATAGAGGAATTAAGAAATTAAAAGAATTTTTAGGAAAAGAAAATTTAAGCGATCATGACAAAATATTCATGCTTTATTCTTTATCATTACACGAAAAAATTAAAAAAGAAGATATTGATAAATATTTTAAAAGAGAATGTGAAAGTCCTTATATCCTTTCCCTTATTTCATTAATTCTTTCAGAGAATAAAAAGCAAGGAGAAATATATTTTTCAAAATTAAAAGAAAAAGTAATAAATATTGACGGAATTTCTTATTTTGAAGACACACTTTTAAAATCAATTCATGGAACAATTTATGCTGACCCTGTTTTTATAACATCAAATGCTCTTTTATCAAGCCTTTTATACATCCCAAATGATGAATTCTGTACAAAACTTTCACTTTATCTTTTAAATAAAAGAAGGGGAGCAATATGGCATTCAACAATAGCAACATCTTCATCAATAATTTCTCTTGGTGAATATATGAAGAAAAGAGGAGTTTTTGATTTTGATATCTCTTTAAATTTAAAGATAAATGGCAAAAATTTTGGAAATTATACAATAAGAAGAGAGAATATAAATGAATATAATTCACCTAAAATTGTTCCTTCCACTTTTTTAAGAAAAGGAAAGAATAAAATAGTTTTTGAAAAATCTGGAAAAGGTGAACTTCTATATTCTTTCTTTGTAAAGTATTACTCAAAAGAAGAGAATATAAATGCAGGTGGAACAGAATTTAAAGTTTTAAAGGAAATATGGAGACTACAAGCGGTAAAAGAAGGTGGGAAAATTGTATATAAAAAGATACCTTTTTACGGAGAGGTTAAAAAGGGAGAATATCTTTTTGTAAAGATAAAAGTTATAAATGATGAAAAAATGGAATACTTTATGCTTGAAGACCCGCTACCTGCTGGTTGTGAGGTTGAAAAGGAAAGGGAAAGATTTTATATAGAAGGTGAAAAAAATTACGAAGGTTATTATAGATGGAATTGGGTAGGAGAAGAAATTCATGATGACAGGATTGCTTTCTTCTTAACAAGGATTTATCCTAAAGAAAATGAATTCTCTTATATTTTAAGAGCATATCTGCCAGGAAGATATCATGTGATGCCTGCAAAGGGAAGTTTAATGTATTTTCCTGATGTATTTGCCCATTCTGATGAATACATAATCAAGATAAGTGAATAAAATTTTTGTTCTCTTAGTTTTCTTTAATATTTATGATATAAAAAGGGAAATCGGGGATAAAGGCGCTTTTATAATTACTGATGTAAAAAAAGGTAAAATAATTGATTACCATAATAAAGAACTTTGTTTTAGATCTCTTTTACCACCGGGGTCATTTTTTAAAATTTTAACTGCAATAATTTTAATAGAAGAGGATATAATTGATGAAAATGTCTATTTTGATTGTAAAGGCGAAGAAAGTTTTGAAATAGAAGGTGAAAAAGTAAATGTTAGATGCTGGATAAAAGATGGGCATGGTAAACAGAATATAAGAGATGCAATAAAAAATTCATGCAACATATTCTTTGCAAAGGCTTCACTTTTAATAGAGCCTTATCTTTTTAAAAAATATTTTGAAATTTTAAAATTAAATGAACTTTCAACAACTGATGTAGGGGGAGAGGTTCTAAGTGAAATAAAAATACCTTTAAAAAAGAAAGAAATAATAGATCTTGCACTGGGAGAAAATGGATTTGTTAGGATGACTTTATCTTCAATGCTCTCATTAATTCTTTCAATTTCAAGGGACGGAATGTATATTCCTTTATGGATAAAAGAAAAAAATAACTTACCATGCAGGTTGCCAATATATAAATCTTTAAATATTTTAAAAGAGAGTTTAAGGGATGTATGTAAAGCTGGGACAGGAATTTATGCAAATTATAAAGATATGATGGCAGGAAAAACAGGAACACCTAAACATTTAAATGGATGGAGAACCCATGCAATCTTTGCAGGATATTATCCATATTATGATCCAAAAATTGGGATAATAGTATTTCTAAAAAATGGACAGGGTTCAAAAGATGCAGCACCACTTGCAAAAAAGATATTAAAGAGCCTTGAATAAAATAATAATATTTCTATTTCTAATACCATTTGATATAACAAAAGAGATTTCTGTTAGAATTTTATCAAAATATAATTTGAAGGAAGTTTATGTTTATGCAGGGAATAATAGATATTCTGTCAAAGTGTATAATAATGATAAAATTGAGATAAATGGACGCGTAAAAGATGATTTTTTCATAGTTTCCTCAAATGGAATTTTTATAGAAAGTAAAGATATTAAAAGAAAATATAGGGGAAAAATAAGAATATATGCAAAAGATGGTGAAATTTTTATAATAAATCATGTAAATTTAAGAGACTATTTATCCTCTGCTGTAGTAGCAGAAATTGGAACTTCATATATTGAAGCGTTAAAGGCTCAAAGTGTTTTATCAAGAACATTTGCCCTTTTTTCAAAGAGACATGAAAATTATGATTTTTGTGATCTAACCCACTGTCAGGTTTATAGGGGAATTATTGATGAGACTTCAATTTCAAGAAAAGCAGTAATAGAAACTGACGGAGAGGTTATCACATATAATGGAAAATTAATTGAACCATTTTTTTCTTCCTGTTGCGGTGGTTTTACTGCTTCACCTGATGAGATATTTGATTTAAACATTCCCTATATTGAAGCAAAATTTGATCCTTACTGTCAAAATAGTAAGGACTCTAAATGGATATTTAAAATAGAAAAAAGAAAAATTAATAAGTTAAAAATAAATCAAAAAGGGGAAAGTGGGAGGGTTAAAAAAATTTTATTAAATGACAAAAAAATGTCTGGATGGGAATTCAGAAATATGATTTCAAGAATATATGGATGGAATACTTTAAAATCTAATTTATTTAATTTATATGAGGATGAAAATTTTTACATTTTTGAAGGAAAGGGACTTGGACATGGACTTGGGATGTGTCAGGAAGGTGCAAAGATTATGGCATTGAATGGCTTTAATTACAAAGATATAATAAATTTTTATTTTAAAGATGTGGAAATAAAAAAATTAAAATTTGAATATGAGGTCTTTAAAGATAAAAATTTTATTTTTTATTCAACAAGTGGTGAAAAATATCTGCCTTATTTAAAAAATGCCCTTTATAGATTTGAAAGAATATGCAAAGAAAACGGAATTGAAGCTTCTAATTATTTCATAATTAAAGAGGAATTTGATTATTTTAGTTTTACAAAAAATTTAAAAATAAAGCCCTTTTATGGAGGTTATTTAGAAAAGGATACAATTAAATTAGCACCGTTAAATTTGCTTGAAAAATATTCAATCATTGAAGAAATTATAATTCATGAATTCTTGCATATTGCTTTATCAAAATATAATTTAAAAAAAGAATTGGAAGAAGGCATAATTTATTTACTTTGCCCTTATAATTTGAATAATGAAATTTTTAATGATATAAAAAGTTATAAAGAGGAGATTAAAAAAATAGAAATTTATAAAAAAATAGCACAGGACAGTTTAAAAAAATATGGAAATTTAGAAAATATTTTAAACAAAAGGAGGTGATTATGAAAAAATTGATTTATATATTTATCCCTCTTATAATCATCCTTTTAACTTTCATTTTATTTTTCATATTTTACAAAAGAGTTCCATCTGCTGCCTGGAAGATTAAAGAAATTGAAGATATTTTTACAAAAAATGTAAATACCTATATTGTTTTTGATGATGTAAGTAAGATTTTAGAAAATTTAAATAAAAATGGGCTTATTGACACAATTAAAAATAAGGGGATAATTGAAGATTTACTTATATATCTTGGAGTTCCTATGAAATTAAGGAATGAAATTATAAAAAGAGATTTTATAAGAATTTTTAAAAAGATAGGAATTGGTTTTTACGAAAATGGATTTTTATTGGTCTTAGAGCCCGAAGGGATTTTTATAAATCTAATTTATAATTTAACAAGATTTGAAAAAGAGTTTTTAGGGGTTCCTTATACATTCCTAAGAGAAAATTTTGGTTTCTTTTTAATTGATAAATATATTGTAATTTCAAATAATGAAACCCTGCTTAAAGAAGCAATTGAACACTTAAAAAGAGAGAAAAAAAGATTTAAGAAATTTCATAAAAGGGAGTTTCCAGAAAATATTTTAATATATGGTGCCTATTTAAAAGAGGGAGGTCTTTTTAAATCAGAAAAATTCATTTTTTACTATAAGGAAAATGAAGGATTTACATTTTTAATTGAAGAGCCCTCTTACCTTTTTGGAAGAATTTTAAAGAACTTAGATGCTAATTTAAAGAATTTAGAATTTCCACCTGATTATATATTTTACATATCTTTTAAAAATTTTGATTTAAAAGAAGAAATTGAAAAATTTGTAAAAGAAAAAAAAGAAGAGAGAATCGCAAAATTTTTTGAAAAATACTTTTATCTTTTAAAGGATATTGGAGAAAGTTTTGCAATCTCCTTTAATGGTTTGAAATATTTTGATGATTATTATGTCCCATTATTTTTAATTAAAATTGAAAAAAGAAATGAAATAGAAAGGTCTTTCAACTCTTTTATTTCAGAAATTTCAAAAGAAGATTTAAATAAAAAAGAAGGAAGAAAGGAAGGTATTTATTACAGGTTTTTTACAAATAAAAATGGCGAAGATTACATTGGATATTTCAATTTCAGAAATGATTTCTATATATCCTCTTCCTTAGATATTTTAAGAGATGAAATTTCAGTCTTAAATAAAAATATGAAGAAGAAAGATTTCACGGAAAAAGATAATCTCTTTCTTTATTTTGACGGGCTTAAATTCTTAGAATTTCTAAAAGATTATTTTTCAAATATTATTTTTGACACTTTCATTTTAGAGAATAAGATATATCCTATTCTCAATTTATTGAATATAAAGGAAGTTTATGGAACTTTTAAAAGAGAAAAAAATAAAATAATAATAAATTTGAAATGAAAATTAGTATTTTAATTGGTTCTAAATTTAAATTACTTTCATTAATATTTTTACAATTGAGAAAATTGTGCCTGATAAAATCGCAGAGAGTGGAAGAGTAACTATCCATGAGAAAATTATATTTCTTATAACACCTAAATTTAAATTGCCATACCCCTTGCAATACCAATCCCTATAACTGCACCAACAACTGTATGGGTTGTTGAGATTGGTAAACCAAGTTTTGAGAATACCAAAACTGTTGTTGCAGAAGCAAACTCTGCAGAAAAACCCCTTGTGGGAGTTATATCGGTTACTTCTTCACCAACCGTTTTAATCACTTTATATCCGAAAAGCGCAGTTCCAACTGCAAGTGCGATTCCTCCAAAGAACAAAAGCCATACCGGGATTAAAAATTCTTTACCTGTTCCCTTCATTACCGAATATATTGCAGCAGCGGGACCTATTGCATTGGCTACATCATTTGCACCATGAGCAAATCCCATATACGTAGCAGTTAGAAGTTGTAAGATTCCAAAAAGTTTCTCAACTTTTGAATAAATACCATTTCTTTCATTTCTCTCCTTATAAAAATGACCAGGTGATTATATAACCAAAAAAGGCAAAAGAAATGGTCCATATTTTTTTTGCATTTAAAAAAGGGTCTTTTGTATCAAGTATTAATAACTTCACAAAATTGAAAATAAAAAAGGCAACAATCCCACCTAAAAGCGGGGAAATTATCTAGGAAAAAACTATCTTTAAAATTTTTAACCAGTATACATAACTTATTCCTCCGGCAAATATACCAAATCCAACAACTGCACCAACTATTGAATGAGTTGTTGAAACAGGCATTCCAAGATGGGTTGCAACCTGAACCCATAAACCTGCTGAAAATAGAGAGGAGAACATTCCAAGAATGAATATATTTTTATTTTGAATAAAACATTCTATTTTAACAATACCTTTACCGAATCTCCTCAGGCATTTTAATTCTTTTTAAAGTAAGAAGTACCGCTATATCTTCAACTTTATCAGGAATTTCATCCTGTTCATGGATTAATGAGCGGATTCTTCAATTTTCTCCTAATCCCCCTTTGAAAGGTAATCAAAAAGCGGTTTTAAAAGGGATAAAGTTTCAAGAGATTTTTCCATATGAAATCTTAACGGTTTAAAAGGAGATTTTTTAAATAACTTTAACACTATTCTCACACTTACCTCCTTTTTAAAAATCTTAAAAAGAAAAGTTTTATAACAAGAAAAAATGCTTCAAATATTATCTTTTTAGACATCTTTGAAACACCAACTCTTCTTTCAATAAAAATTATAGGATATTCCTTTATTTTATATCCCATCTTTTTAGCGTAAAATGTTGTTTCTATTTGAAATCCATATCCTTCAGCATTTATTTTTTCCCATGGAAGGCGCTCAAGAACCTCCTTTTTCCATGCTTTAAATCCACCAGTTAAATCTCTTACAGGAACCCCTGAGAAGAGCCTTGCATAAACATTAGCAAAATAGGAAAGTAAAAGTCTTTTTATTGGCCAGTTCACAACACTTACCCCATTTAAATATCTTGAACCTATTATCAAATCATATCCACTTTTTATTTCTTTTATAAATTCTGGAAGGATTTCGGGTGAATGGGAAAAATCTGCATCCATTTGAATGATTACATCATAATTTCTTTCTATACCCCATCTAAACCCTGTTTTATACGCCTTTCCAAGCCCCTCTTTTTTTTCCTTTAAAATTAAATTAACCCTGTTATCTTTTTTAATTAACTTTTCTACAATACTTGCAGTTCCATCAGGTGAATTATCATCAACAATTAAAATATTAGCATAAGGAACAAATTTAAATATCTCTTCAATTATCTTTTCAATATTTTCTCTTTCATTGTATGTAGGAATTACAATAAGAACTTTCATTTAACAATTGAAAATTTAAAAAAACCCTTCTTTTTCCCAAACTCCCATCTTAAAATATAAATTCCTGAACCAAACCCACTTAAATCAATATCAAACTCGTTGAATTCGTTCCCCTTAATAAAAAATTTATTATTCTTTAATTTTATTCCTGAAAATGTCCAGAATTCCACTTTTAAATAACCTGAATTTTCAAAAAATGCCCTTAAAGTTGCTTTATTCTGTTTTAAAATTGATGGATAAATATAAACTCTTTCCTTTTCTTCCCTTTCCAAGGGAGTTAAATGGATCTTGAAAAAGGATGTATTCTTATTATCATAACCTATTTTGGGAAAGATGATAGAATCTATTTTTAAATTGAATACATGGACCTCACAAAAATTTGAAAATGCAGATATTTCATATTTACCATCTTTATCAACATCAGTTAAAATTGCATTCCCACTATTTGGAATATTCAATGGAAAATATGGGTCTTTATTAAAATCTTCATAAATTTGAGAAAACTTAAATGAATCAGGATATGAAATTGAAAATTTATTTTTAAAATAAAAAGTTAATGGAATGCTGTAAGGACTTAAATATTTATCACCTTTTATCCTTAATGGAAATTCATTAACATAACTTCCATTATGATTTAAAACTATTAGACTATCACCTTTTATAAAACATATCTCAAAATATCCATCTTTATCAAAATCTAAAAGGGATAGAGAAGAAAATTTTCCTTTCCCGGTATTTTTTTGACCCTCAATCTCTCCATTTAAATTGATTATATAAAAATTTCCATCCCCTCTTAAAACTGCAATCTCATATTCATTATCAGAATCAAAATCTGCAATCAAAGGGAGTGAAGTTGTATTATAAAGGGCAGGTGAAAAAATAGGGAATCCATCTTTTTCATTTAAATCTTTATCAATCAAATGTAAAACACCATCTTCATTTAAAATCACAAGATATTTTTTATTTTCTTTTTCTACAATTCCAAGACCTTTCCCGCAAGAAGTTGCATAAAATGATTTATAAGATAAATTTAATGGATTTAAAATATAATTGTTTCCATCTTCACATGAGAATATTATTTCTTCATCCTCTATAAAATTGTAAATCATTGGAGGAGAAGTTATTTTTGAAAAGTAAACTGGAAATCCAGGAAAAATTTCTGGTGAGGGTTTTTTAAGAGAATACACTCTTAAACACCTATCCGTTGCAAAAACAATTTCATAAATCCCATCATTATCAAAATCATAAAAAGAAGGTGGAAATTTTATCTCTTCATTTTCTAAATCAATGTATGGTGAATTACCATAATTTGTTCCATCATTTTTTAAAATATAAATTTTCCCTCCACTTACAGCGCTTCCATAAAAGTTAAGTGTTAAATTTCCTGTTAGAATAAATTCTCCATTTCCATCTGAATCTATATCCAGAAAATTTATAAATGTTTCATTAAAATAATATCCTGAGTCTTTAAAAACCTCATCACATACAATCGGGAATGGCTTAAGATAGATATCCCTTTTATATCTTGCATTCATATATTCTCCTGAAAAACCACTTATCTCGGATAACTCTATAAAAGATTTTCCCTTATCCCAACTCTCTGAGGAAGGACAGGTAAAAATCCCAAATTTCTCATTATTACCCCTATAAAATGGGTCAAATTTTGAGCCAAACCATGTGTATGGATACTCTGTCCATTTATCCAGGTCCTGGATACAATCAGCCTCTTCAATATCAACACCTTTATGGATATCATTTGAATTTACCTCCCAATAATAGTTATAAACAATTTCTTCGTCAATATGCCATATTAAAAGACCACCAGATGGTAAAACGAAATCATAGTTACCATAAGGAGAGATTAAAACCCCACCTTTTTTAAAATATTTTAATGAATCATAAAGATCTCTCTTTCTGAATTCACATAAAAAATATTCCCTTAAATCAATTGGAATCATTAATATTCTTGTTCCAAAAATCGTGTCAGGTAAATAGTTTATTGTATCAGAAACATAGGGTGTTGATGGATAAATCTTTATTATTGAATCAAAACCAGAACCCTCTATTGTATCTATCAAACCATCTAAAAATCCAAAACCCCATAGAGGGTCATAATAGTTCCATGCCTCTGGATCAAAATATCTTTTTGGCATAAATCTCATCGTATAATCTATCCATAATCTTGTCCATGCACCATAGAAACTTGGAATTATTCCAGAAATCCTTGCAGTATCATCAATAGGAGTTTTTGCAATTATTTCAGACCATCCACCTGCCCCCATTAAATCCCATGCACCAACACCTGTTGACCTTCCATAAATATCATACAGGTCAGTTAAATAAAAGGCATCATGACCAAACTCATGAAATAAAAGACCCTGAAGTTTTACAAAAAACGCGTCCTGAGAACCTGTCTCAGGTAATATTATTCCTCCAGAAATTGAATCAGATTGATTATTTAATAAAATATAAGGAAAGCCCAGATAATATTCAAGGGCACCCTGAGGAATTGTAACAGTTGCTATATCAAAAGGAGTATCCCAGAATACATCTGTTTGCCATGTGCTTCCTGCATGAAATATTATTATAACATCCTTTATTCCTTCTAAATGGTCTCTTACACCATTTTTATTCAAATCATCAAAATCAATACTTGTATCCTGATCCGCCAAAAAGAGTGCATCTTTAAAAAGTCTAACAAGACCTATATCAAAATTGAGAGTATCACCATAATATCTCATTGGATATGGTAAAATATAAAAAGAGTCATTTTTATCAGGTTTAACTGTATATTCTATTTTTATTTTTCCATAAGAGATTGCAGAGATATACGATTTTAATGATTCAAGAACATTTTCAAAATATTTTTTATCATGGGGTGGTTCATAAAATAAAGAATTTGTATCACCTATTGAATCAAGATTACCTTTTAAATTAAACCAGCCATTCCCGGTCGTTAAAGGGTCATCAATTTCTTCTTTTTTAAAAGCAACCCTTATTGCAAGTATATGAATCCTTGCAGTATCATTTTGTTTTTTTATTTTTTCATTTTTATATATTTCTTTAAATTCAAGAACTCTCCTTATTTTATTTGAATTAAATTTTGAAATCTTTCTCCTTACCATTATATCTTTTTTTAATGCATTCTCTGATTTCTTAGACGGCAAAGTTTTCAAGGGATAAGAAAATAAAAAGGAAGTATTCAAAACAAAAGAAAATATTAAAAGTTTCTTCATAAGTTGAAAATTATAATAGTTTGATTTTTTAAAGTTCAAATAATTATAATTAAGATTTTATGAAAAAAATAAAAATTGGGGTAATAGGAGTTGGTAGAGTTGGTCTTGTAACAGCGGTTGGTTTTGCTGAAAAGGGATTTCATGTATATGGAATTGATAAAGATTTAAAAAAGATTGAAAAATTAAATAAGGGCGAGGTTCCCTTTTATGAACCCGGTCTTGAGAAATTGCTCAGAAAAAACTTTGAAAAACTCTTTTTCACAAATAGTATTAAAGAGGCAATTTCAAAATGCAATGTTTTGTTTATATGTGTTGGAACGCCTCAAAGAGAGGATGGCTCTGCAGATCTTTCCTACGTTGAAGAGGTTACAAGGGAAATTGCAGCAAATCTTGAAAAATATACATTGATTGTTGAAAAATCAACTGTTCCTGTAAATACCTGTGAATGGATTAAAAAAATAATGAAACTTTACCTTAAAAAAAATATACCTTATGATGTTGCTTCAAATCCTGAATTTTTAAGGGAAGGAAAAGCAATTTATGATTTCATGAATCCTGACAGAATTGTAATAGGAGTTGAAAGTGAAAGAGCAAAAGAAATTCTTTTAGAAATATATAAAGATTTTAATTGTGAAAAAGTTATAACTGATATTAAAACTGCTGAGATAATAAAACATGCATCAAATGCATTCCTTGCAATGAAAATATCCTTCATAAATATGATCTCTGATCTCTGTGAAAAAGTCGGTGCTGATGTTGATTTAGTTGCTTATGCAATGGGACTTGATAAAAGAATAGGAAAAGAATTTCTAAAGGCTGGAATAGGTTATGGTGGTTCATGTTTCCCAAAGGATATAAAGGCTTTTAAAAGAATAGGAGATGAATATAAGCTTGATTTTTCATTAATTGAATGTGTTGATAGGATAAATGCTCAAAGACCTTATAAGTTTTTTGAAAAAGTAAAGGAAGCATTATGGAGCGTTAAGGATAAGGTTTTATGTGTATGGGGACTTTCATTTAAACCTGATACTGATGATGTAAGGGAAGCACCAAGCATAAAAATAATAAAAATTTTATATGAAGAAGGTGCAATCCTGAATTTATATGATCCAAAAGCAAATGAGCCATTTAAAGAGGTATTTCCGCCAGATGAAAGAATAAGATATTTTGATTCTCCTTATGAAGCAGCAAGGAATGCCCATGCGATATTGATACTCACTGAATGGGAAGAATTTAAGAATGTTGATTTTGAAAAATTAAAATCCCTTGTAGAAATACCAATAATTGTTGATGGAAGAAATATCTTTGAAAAGGAAATGGTTTATAAAAAGGGTTTCTCTTATTATCCAATAGGGAAAAAACCGTGCGAATCCTTATAACAGGCGTTTGTGGCTTTATAGGATCACATCTTGCTGAGAAATTTTTAAAGGAAGGAGAAGAAGTTTTCGGAATTGATAATTTTTTAACAGGAAATGAACAAAATCTTAAAGTGCTTCTAAAATATAAAAATTTTAAGTTTGAAAAAGTAAGTGTTGAAGATATTGAAAAAATTGAAAAGTTTGATCTAATAATACATCTTGCCTCCTGTGCTTCCCCAAAAGATTATTTAAAATATCCTCTTGAAACAATGAGTGCAAATTCAATAGGAACATGGAAACTTCTTGAAATTTCAAAAAAAATTAATGCAAGATTTGTTTACGGTTCAACATCAGAAATTTATGGTGACCCCCTTGAAACTCCACAAAAAGAAGAATATCATGGAAATGTAAATCCTGTTGGTGAAAGAAGCGTATATGATGAATCAAAGAGATTTGGCGAAGCCTTATGTATGGCTTATTATAGAAAATTTAAAGTTGATATTAGAATAGTAAGAATATTTAATACTTATGGACCAAGAATGAAAATGGATGATGGAAGGGTTATACCAAATTTTATAACCCAGGCTTTAAAAAACAAAGATTTAACAATATATGGAGATGGTAATCAAACAAGAAGTTTTTGTTATGTAGATGACCTTATTGAAGGGATATCCAAATTTTCTTTAAAAGAAAAAGTGAAGGAAAGAATAATAAATCTTGGTAATCCAGATGAAGTTAAGATAAAGGATTTAGCAAACTTGATTTTAAAGTTAACGGGCTCAAAATCAAAAATGAAATTTTTTCCTCTTCCCCCTGATGACCCGAAAAGAAGGTGCCCTGATATCCAAAGGGCAAAAAATGAAATTAATTGGAAACCAAAAATAGGTCTTAAAGATGGGCTTTTAAAGACAATAGAGTATTTTAAGGAGGTTTTATGGAAATTTTAAATTATGATATAATAATTGTGGGGGCAGGTCTTGCAGGTTTAAGGGCAGCAGTTGAGATATGCAGAAAAAATAATAAAGTAAAGGTTGCAATTCTCTCAAAGGTTATGCTTATAAGGGCTCACTCTGTATGTGCGGAAGGCGGAACAGCAGCAGTTTTAAATCCGGAAGGGGGTGACTCATTTGAACTTCATGCATGGGATACTGTAAAGGGTGCTGATTTCTTAGCAGATCAAGATGTTGTTATGAGATTTGTTAAAATGTGCCCTGAAGAGATATATTTACTTGAGCACTGGGGAGCCCCCTGGTCAAGAAAGGAAGATGGAAGGATAAACCAGAGACCTTTTGGGGGACATACATATCCAAGGGCAACATTTGCAGAGGATAAAACAGGCTTTTTTGAAATGCAAACTTTATACGATACTTTACAGAAATTTGATAACTGTGACAAATTTGAAGAAGTATTTGTTACAAAACTCTTTGTAGAGGATGAAAAATTTAATGGATTATATGCTTACGATATGGTAAATGGAAAATTCATTGTCTTAAAAGGAAAAGCAGTTATAATGGCAACAGGTGGAGGAGGAAGAATATATGCCTTTACAACATTCTCCCATAGTGTAACAGGTGATGGACTTGCGCTTGCTTATAAAGAAGGAATCCCTTTAAGGAATATGGAATTTATGCAATTCCATCCAACAGGACTTGTTCCATCAGGAATTTTGATGACAGAGGCATGCAGGGGGGAAGGTGGTTATTTAAGGAATAATAAAGGTGAAAGATTTATGGAAAAATACGCACCTGACAAGATGGAACTTGCACCAAGGGACATAATTTCAAGAGCAGAGATGACAGAAATACTTGAAGGAAGAGGATTTGAAGGTCCTGAGGGGCTTGATTATATCCATCTTGATTTAACCCATCTTGGAAGAGAGAGAATTTTGGAAAGGCTGCCTTTAATAAGAGAAGTAACGATAAAATACATAGGGCTTGACCCTATTGAAAAACCAATCCCTGTAAGACCTGTTCAGCATTATACAATGGGAGGAATTGATGTTGATATTGATGGAAGAAGTAAATTTGCAAATCTATTTGCAGCAGGTGAGGTTGCCTGTAATGGGCTTCATGGGGCAAATAGACTCGGAACAAATTCAACAGCAGAATGTCTTGTATGGGGGAGAATAACAGGTGAAAAGGCACTTGAATTTGTTTTAAATGAAAAATTTGAACCAAAGATATCCGAAGGAAAAATAAAGGATGAGGAAAATAGAATAAAAAAGATATTTGAAATGGATGGAAAGGAAAATTTGTATTCTCTAAGGAAAGAATTGAGGCAAACAATGGACAAATATGTCGGTGTTTTTAGAGATAAAGAAGGACTTGAAACTGCAATAAAAAAGATAAGAGAAATAAAGGAAAAAATTAAAAATGTAAGGATAAACGATAAGAGTCTTTATTACAACACTGACCTTACATCCTATCTTGAACTTGAAAATATGACTCTTGTTGCAGAAGTGGTTGCAGTTTCAGCAATTGAAAGAAAAGAATCAAGAGGAGCACATGCAAGAAGAGATTATCCAAAAAGGGATGATGAAAATTATTTAAAGCATACAATTGCAGAATATACAGAGGAAGGACCAAAAATTTCTTACAGAGATGTTAAAATTACAATATGGAAACCTGTTGAAAGAAAATATTAAGGAGGGAAAAGTGGTAAAAAATAAAAAGGGAATTTTAGGATGGATTTATTTAAAAGGGACAAATTTTGAAAGGTATCTTTATACCCTTCACAGGATAACAGGATTTATCCTTGTGATTTACATAACATTTCATATAATCCTTATGGGTTCAAGAAGTTTCTCTGAAAATGCCTGGAAAAAGGTTCTTGGATTTTTAGGAATAACTTTTGAAAATGGATTTTATAAAGTTAATCCAGTGGTTCATTTTTTTGAGTATTTCCTTGTTCTTGCAGTGCTTTTCCATGCCTTCAACGGGATGCGCCTTATATTCACAGAAATTGGAATCTTGATCGGTAAACCTTCAAGACCTGAATATCCTTATATTTCAAAATCAATAGTTTCTTCACGCCCTTTTATGATACTTTTAATGATAATAGCCTTTTTCTTTGTAATAATCGGAATATATGAATTTTTTTTAATCAAGGGGGGAAAATGAGAAAAATAGTTTTCTGGGGATTGCACCTTTTAGCAGGATTTTTTATCTTTTTCTTTCTTTTGTGGCACATATTTTATATGCATTATGCTTCCTTAGGAAAAACAATTGGATTTGGAACAGTTTATCCCCTCATTTTTTCAGAAGTTGTTGCAAGAGCAAAAATGACTACTTTTAAAATTGCCTATGTTTTGTTTTTAATTTTTGTCCTTTATCATGCCTTCTATGGACTTAAAAATATCTTAATTGAAACAGAATTTGGGAAGAAGTTTGAAGTTCCTATAAAAATCTTGATCATAATATTTGCATTATTCCTTTTTTTATACGGAATTTTTACCACACTAAAAATTGGAGGATAAAATGAAAGAAATAACTTTTAAAATTTTAAGATTTGATCCTGCAAAAGATAAAAAACCTTATTTTATGGAATATAAGATAAACGTAAAAGAGGGAGATACTGTTCTTGATGCACTTATATACATAAAAGAAAATATGGATTCAACACTTTCAATAAGGTATTCCTGTAGAATGGGGGTATGTGGTTCATGTGGGATGATAATAAACTCAAAACCTGAACTTGCTTGTCATACACAGATATTTGAATTAAAATCAAATACAATAGAGGTAAGACCAATGCACAATTTACCTATTGTAAAGGACCTTGTAACAGATCTTTCTGATTATCTTAAAAAACATAAAAGCATAAAACCATATATAATAAGAAAAGATAAAGAGGAAATGGATAAACCAAAAAGAGAGTACGCCCAATTACCGGAAGAACTTCTTAAATTTCTCCAGTTTTCTTATTGTATAAAGTGTGGATTATGTATAACACAATGTCCTACCTGTTCTGCTTATGAAGGATTTTTAGGACCATTTGTTTTAACACAAGCATATAGATATTCAATTGATTCAAGGGACGAAGGATACAATGAAAGAATTAAAATAATACAATCTTCCCTTCCAAATTGCCATTTTGCAACTGCCTGCTCTTCTGCTTGTCCCAAAGGGGTTGACCCTGCGATGGCAATTCAACTTTTAAAAAGAATATCCATTCTAAATTCCTTAGGAATTTTTAAAAAGAGGATATCAGAAATTCTTCCCCCACCTTCTCCTTCACCTGATAAGGATAAATATCCAAAGGCACCACCACCAACTGTTTAATTTTGAAGGATGAATTAATTGTAATATTTACATCTTTACTTCCAGTTTCAGAATTAAGAGGGGCAATTCCTCTTGCAATTTTTAAATTTAAGTTCCCTCTCTTAAAAGCCTTTATTTTAAGTATAATAGGGAATACGATTCCAGTTATTTTTTTAACTTTTCTTCTTGGAAGGGTTGAAAGATATTTATCAAAAATAAAATTTTTAAACAAAATATTCAATTTTCTGAAAATAAAAGCATTAAAAAGAGAAAAAATTTACGAAAAATATGGAATATTTGGAATATATCTATTTGTTGCAATTCCTTTACCTTTTACAGGTGCATGGACAGGCTGCTTGCTCTCCTATCTTTTGATGTTAAAACCCTTAAAAGCTTTTATTTCAATATTTTTCGGGATAATAACTGCGGGCATATTTGTAAGTTCTATTATAATCGCTGGTATGAAATTTGGAATTTTTATAGGTATTTTGTTTGGAGCTTTTCTTCTCTTTATACTTAACTTATTAATAAAATGAAATTTTTAAACTTTATCATTGGATTTATTCTCGGTAAAGAGTATGTATACAATGTATATTATGGAGTAATTGGAGCAGGTATTGCGCAGGTTGAAATTCCTGAAATAGTGATTTACCGGGATATTCCATGTTACAGGATTGTTGCAAAGGGTTATACAAATAAATTTTTTTCCTTAATCTTTAATGTAAATGATAGAGTTGAATCTTACATAGATACACATAATTTAAGAACAATAAGATATGAAAAACACTTAAGTGAAGGAACATGGAAGCAGGATGAATATGTTGAATTCTTTCATGAAAAGGAAATTGCTGTTTATTCAAAGGGTGATACAGTTTTACTTCTTCCAAATTCTTTTGATATTGCAGGGATACTTTTTATGATAAGAAAAATGGATATAGAAGTTGGTGAGACAATTTCAGTGAATTTACATATTGATAGAAAAAATTGTAATTTAAAAATATTTGTAGAAAAAGAAGAAGAAGTTGAAACAGGAACAGGTAAACAAAAAGCCTATCTTTTAAAACTCTTACAGGAAAAGGGAGCATGTGGTGGAAAATCAGGACTTGAAACAATTTTTGGTTCAAAAGGCGGGCTTTCTGTATGGATTTCAAAGGATGAAGAAAGAAAGATTTTAAAAATCTCTGCGAAAGTTTTCTTTGGTTCAATAAGAGCAATTTTAAAGGAGATAAGAGGATGACAGGAGTAAGTGGTCCTTTTTATATAGAATCCTTCTTTGGTAAGCATTTATATCATTATAAGATAAAAAATTGGATTTTAAGAAAAAAAACAAATTATCAACTTGTTGATATATGTGAACTTGAATTCTTTGGAAAAACAGTTTTTCTTGATGAAAAAATACAATCAGCACAGATTGATGAATTCATTTACCATGAAGCACTTGTCCATCCTGCAATGCTTTTAAGTGAAAATCCAAAGGAAGTTTATATAATAGGAGGAGGGGAAGGAGCAACATTAAGAGAAGTATTAAAACATAAGGTGAAAAGATGTATTATGTGTGACATAGATGAAGAATTTGTAAAAATATGCAAGGAATATCTTCCTGAATGGCATATGGGAAGTTTTGAGGATAAAAGAAGTATTTTAATTTATAAAGATGCAAGGAGTGAACTTGAAAAAAGGAACGAGAAATTTGATGTTATAATTTCTGATTTAACAGAACCAATTGAGGGAGGGCCATCCTCTTATCTTTTTACATTGGAATTTTATGAAATAATTAAAAAAAATCTTAAAGAGGATGGAATATTTGCAACCCAGGCAGGAAGTACTATCCCTTATTATAATTTATTTTTTTGTTCAATATATAAAACACTGAAAAAAGTTTTTGAATTTGTTCTTCCTTATGAAATATATATGCCTTCCTTTAATATGTCCTGGGGATTTTTTATTGCCTCTTCAAAAAATTTTATAAAAAAAATAAATTGTGAACTGTTTGAGATAAAAATAAAAGATAGAAAGATTTTTGAGAAACTAAAATTTATAACCCCACCTTATCTTGAAAAAATTTTTATAATTCCAAAAAATTTAAAAAAAGATTTAGAGGAGAAAGGAAGAGTATTAAATGATGAAAAACCATTTGTTTGGGAAGTTGAAAAATAAAATTGTTTTTTTGTATAATATTAAAATTAAAGGGGCGAAAAATGGCAGGACATTCAAAATGGGCACAAGTTAAGCATAAAAAGGAAAAAGTTGACAAAGAAAAAGGTAAAATTTTTAATAAACTCATAAGGGAAATAACTGTTGCAGCAAGACTCGGAGGAAAGGATCCCGAATTTAATCCAAGATTAAGGCTCGCGATAGAAAGGGCAAAATCCTATAACATGCCATGGGAAAATATTGAAAGGGCAATAAAAAAAGGAACAGGTGAACTTGAAGGTATCAAATACGAGGAAGTGATATATGAAGGATATGGACCCGGTGGAGTTGCAATAATTGTTGAGGCAACAACAGATAACAAAAATAGGACTACAAATGAAATAAGACATATTTTTTCAAAATATGGTGGAAACCTCGGAATCACAGGATGCGTATCCTGGCAATTTAAAGAAGAAGGTGTTTTACATGTTCCAAAGGAAGTAATCAGTGAAGAGGAAATTTTTGAAATGGCAATTGATGCAGGTGCAGAAGATATAAAAATAGAAGGAGAAAATTATGAAATAATATCTAAGCCTGAAAATTTTTATAATTTAAAGAAAGTATTGAGTGAAAAAGGGTTACCAGTTGAAGGTGATATAATGAAAATACCTACATCAACAACAAAAGTTGAAGGGAAGAAGGCTGAACAACTTTTAAAATTACTTCAAGCCCTTGAAGAACATGATGATATTCAAAGAACCTATTCAAATTTTGAAATAGAAGAAAAAGAATTTGAAATCTTAACAAAATCAATTTGAAAATTCTTGGAATAGACCCAGGTTTAAAAGAAACAGGTTATGGAATAATTGATGAAAATTATAAACTGATTGATTTTGGAATAATTAAAGGCAAAGATTTTTTTGAACAGTTAAAAAAATTTGAAAAAATTATAAAAAATAAAAAAATAAATTATGCTTTCATTGAAGATGTTTTTTCTTATAAAAATCCAAAGTTATCTTTAAAATTAGGAGAAGTAAGAGGCGCATTTATTTATTTACTTAAGTCAAGAAAAATAAAAATTTTAAGTTTAACAAATTCAGAAATAAAAAGAATAATAACAGGGAATGGAAGGGCAAGCAAAAAACAACTGGAGTTTATGGTTTCAAGTTTCCTTTCATTAAGAAAAAAAATTCCCAATCATATTTCAGATGCGCTTGCCTGTGCAATTGCAGGTTTTTTAAAGAAGAAAAATGTTCTTTAAGATAAGTGGAAAAATGATTTATAAAGAACCTTTTAAAGTGGGGATAGAAGTTAATTTTGGAGAATCAGGTATTACTTACGAAATTTTTACACCATTAAAAATTTATGAAAAATATAAAGAAGGGGATAAGATAGAACTTTTTATTCATACATATTTAAGGGAAGAAGAATTCTCTTTGTATGGATTTGAAAAAAAGGAAGAAAAAGATATTTTTGAAAAAATAATTTCTGTTCCAGGGATTGGTCCACGCCTTGCAATTCAAATAATATCAAACTATTCTCCTTCTGAAATTTCAGAAATTGTTGAGAAGGAAGATATAAAAAAACTTTCAAAAATAAAAGGGGTTGGAACAAAGAGGGCATCAAGAATAATATTTGAATTAAAAGAAAAAATACCTTCTTTTAAAACTTACACAGACCTTGAAAGGGAAGCAATAAAAGTTCTTATGAATCTTGGACTTAATAAAAAAGAAGCAGAGGAAATCCTTTATAATACTTTAAAGGATAAAAAATTTGAAAGCGTTGAAGAAGTTTTGAAAGAAATATTTAAAACATTTTAATTTTTTTATTTTTTACTTTATAATATATTTTTTAAGGAGGGTTTATGGATTTACAAAGCATTCTTGAAGAAACACTTAAAAAAATAGCAGGAGCAAATTATGTATCATGTGTTGGAATGGATGGAATTGCACTTTCACAGGCAATAAAAGAGGTATCTTTTGACCCTGCAATACTTGATGCTGAAATTGCAAATCTTATCGCATACGGAGTTAAAACATGCGAAAGTATTAATGGAGGAGAATTTGAAGAAATATTATTCTCAACAGATAAATACTTAATTCTTGCAAGAAAAATAAACAGAGACGCCTTTTTAATAATTGCCCTTTCTGAAATCAAAAATCTTGGACTTGCAAGAATTCAGGCAAAAAAAGCAACAGAGGAATTAAAGAAAGTATTAGAATAAAATAAGAAAATACAATTCTTTAATCTGCTTTATTTTACTTTTTAGTGGTATTATATTAAAAAAATTAAACTTTCCATCAATTTCCTTAATTTTAATTATTCTCTTCTCATTTTTCTTTTTAAGGGAAAACTTTTTCTGGATTTTAATCTTTCTTTCGGGCTTTTTTTATTTTAAAAATAATTATAAAATTTCAAAAGAGTTTCTAATAATAAACAAAAATTTACATACTTATTTTTCAAAAATAATTGATAAGAGTTTTGATAGAGATGATTCAGAATTCTTAAAAGCAATAGTTCTTGGTGAAAGGGGGAAACTATCCCTTTCCTTAAAGGAAAAATTTAAAAGAACAGGCACAGTCCATTTTTTTGCGATCTCAGGGCTTCATATGGGGATAATATTTCTTTTCTTTTTTATTTCATTCAGGATTTTGAGAATAAATTATAAATTTGCAAATCTTTTATCAAGCATATCAATTTTGATTTATACAACAATTTTACCATTAAGACCATCAATTTTAAGAGCAAATATAATGATTTTAACATTTTCTATTATGGAATTTTTTGAAAGAAAAAGCGTCCCTTTGAATACTTTGGGATTTGCAGGATTTTTATCACTTTTAATAAATCCTTTATGGGCTTTTGACCATGGGTTCTTACTTTCCTATCTTGCAACAGGGGGAATCTTATTTTTGTATCCCACAATTTTCAATTTTTTAAGAACAAAATATGAATTCTTAAATAAATATATAATTTCACCATTGATTGTCTCATTCTCTGCACAGATTTTTGTTTTTCCTTACATTTTGTATTTCTTTAAATATCTTTCATTAATATCAACAATCTCAAACCTTATCTTAACACCCCTTTTAACCCTTACAATAATTTCTTCATTTTTATTTTTAATCTTTTATAATTTCCCAATTTTAAATGAAGGTTTTAAAGGATTCACCCTTTTATCAAAAGACCTGCTTTTTGTTTTTAATGATTTTTTTGCAGATTTAAATTTCTCCTGTCTTTATTTCAAAAATTTTACACCACTTGTTTTTCTGCTCTATCCTTTAACTCTTTTGCTTGGAATTTTTTTAAATTTAAAAACAAAAGAGAAAATGAGATTAGTTTAATTCTTGGACTATTTGAAGTTTTCATTTTGTATTCATTATAATAACTCCTTTAAAAGGAGTTTATGATGGAAGATGTTCATAAAAAATATTTTGAGTTTCAAGAAGAAATATATAAATGGCTCTATCATGAGTTTACAAGACTTGCACTCAGAAGGGCAATCAGTTCATTCAGGGAGGCAAGAGATAAGGCACTTGAAGAATTTCCCTATGTAAAAGAAGAAAGGAAAAAATTGATAAAGATAAAGGATGAAGTGATTTCAAATCTTGATTTCTGGATTGAAAAGGCAATGAAGGCAGTTGAAAGGGCAAAGGGTAAAGCATATTATGCAAAAAATATAGATGATGCTCTTGAAATAATAAAAAGGATTGTCGGAACAGGTAAAACGATTGTTAAGGCAAAATCCATAACTTCTGAGGAACTTCATCTTAATAAACATCTTGAAGAATGGGGGAATAAAGTTTATGAAACAGACCTTGGTGAATTCATAGTTCAGCTTATTAAATCAAGACCAATGCATATTCTTGCACCTGCAGTTAATATTTCAAGGGAAAGGGTTGCTGAAATATTTTCAAGACTTGCAGGTGAAGAACTTCCACCTGATATACCAAAACTTGTTAAATTTGCAAGAAAATTTTTAAGGGAGAAATATTTTGAAGCAGATATTGGAATAAGTGGGGCAAATGCAATAACTGCTGACACTGGTTCTGTTTTTTTACTTGAAAATGAGGGGAATATAAGATTTGTTACAAATGCTCCACCTGTACATATTGTAATAACAGGAATAGAAAAGATACTACCCACTTTTAGAGACGGTTCAATTTTAACAGAGGTTGTTGCAAGATATGCCGGATACAATGCAATGAGCTATGTATCAATAATCTCCGGACCTTCAAAAACAGGGGATATAGAAAAAACAGTGGTTTATGGTGCACATGGTCCTGAGGAATTTCATGTTATCTTTCTTGATAATGGAAGAAAGGAAATGGCAAAGGAAGATATTATAAAAGAGGCTTTAAGGTGTGTAAGGTGTGGTGTTTGTATGTATGAATGTCCTGTTTATGCAATCACAACAGGCTACTGGGGATACATCTATATGGGAGGAATAGGGATCCCATGGACTTCCTATGTTGCAGGAGGATTTTTAGAATCAGCACCCCTTGCGTTTACCTGTATAATATGCAATAGATGCAAAGTTTACTGTCCAATGGAGATTGATACAGGTGAAATTGTTTTAAAAATAAGGGAAATTTTAAAAAAGAAAAATTTTGAAATGCCGTTTTTCTTAAGGAGTATGAACAAGGCAATCGTAAATGATAATAAATGCAGTGGATGTGGAATATGTATTTCTGTCTGCCCTTTTAAAATTCCAGAATTTAAAACAAAAAACGGGAAAAGGGTATCTTTTATAAATGAATCATGTCTTGGATGCGGAGTATGTATCTCTTCATGTCCATCAAAGGCAATAGAGGCATACGGTTTTAAAGATGAAAGAATATATGCTCTTTTAGAGGAGGCTATAAAATGAAGAAAATAGGTATTTTCCTTGGATGTGTATCAAAAACAAAAGAAGAAATTTTGTCCTCATTTGAAAGTGTTTTTAAAAAGATTAAATACCCTTATAAGTTTCTAATGGAGAAAAATTGCTGTGGTGCACCTTATCTTTTATCGGGAATGACTGACGAATTCAAAAGGAATGCCGAAGAGGTAAAAAAAATACTAGAAGAGGAAAAAATAGGAGCTCTTGTTCTCCATTGTCCTTACTGTCATTCCTTTATGAAAAAAAGATATACTGGGTATGGAGTAAATATAAATGTTAAAATTTTACATTTTACAAGTTTTATAAAAAGATTGATTGAAAGAGGTAAGGTAAGAATTAAGAAGAAAATTGATAAAGAGACAGTTTATCATGATTCGTGCTACCTCGGAAGACAGGGAGAGGGGATTTATGATGATCCACGTGAAATTCTTAAAAATACTGTATCTTCGCTCCTTGAACTTAAACTTTCAAGAGAATATACAACATGTTGTGGAGGGAACTCATCTATGGTTACATATCTTCCCCATCTTTTTAGAGAGATATCAAAAGAAAAGATAGATAAAGAGGTAATTCCAATTGGAGCAAAACTTCTAACAATAAGTTGTCCCCATTGCTATTTTAATTTCTCAAATGCAAATAAAGAACTTGGAAATCCAGTTGAAGTAAAACATATAATTCAGATTTTAGATGAGGTAATTTAAAATATTTCCACAAAGTTTTTAATTCTTTTTTCTCTTTTTTATAAATTCAAAGGCTAAGAGGGTATAATCTATTAATTTTTTTGAAAAATCATCAACTTCTTGAGGTTTGTAAGGTTTTGAAATGTATATTGAGACTTTTGAAAATGGTAAGGGCAATTTGAATCTATCCCATGTATTAAATTCTATATATTTTGAATATCCTGTTCCAACAAAAACTATTTTTTTATCTGTTTCTTCTGAAAGAACTATTGCGCCATCTTTAAATACCCATCTTGGACCTCTTGGTCCATCAGGAGTAATTGCGACAGAAAAACCCCTTTTTAAAAGTTTTCTAAGTGTTAAAAATCCTATTTCCCCTTTCCTTTTAAATGAGCCTCTTGCAAGATTAAATTTAAATGTTTTTAAAATTCTTGAAATTATTTCCCCATCCCTGTGTCTTGAAACTAAAACTGCTATTTTTTTATTTCTATGAGTATATATTAAAGGGAAAATCTGGGAATGCCAGAAGCAGAATATGCAATTTTCACTTTTTCTTATTTTATCAGGAAAATAATTTTTATTTCCAAAAAAATTTATCTTTAGAGTTTTTGAATAAAAGTAATAAATTAAAGAAATAAACCCTGTAAAAATTTCAAGAAATTTATCTTCTAACTTCTTCAAATTCCTTTAATGCCTCAATTTCCTTTAATACCCTTTCTTTTTCTATTTCAAATTCTTCCATTTTATATTCCTTCAATCTAATAATTTTTTCAATCAAATGAGGATTCAAAAGTTCTTCTAAACTTCTTCCTTTTTTAAGTCCTTCCATTGCAGAATTATAGTAAGTAATAATAACTTCCATCATCCCCTTCTGTTTTTTTATGGGACAGGAAGCATCCCTTTCATCAAAAGCACTCTGTGATAAAAATCCCTCCCTTATAATTTTTCCGGTTTCAAGTAAAATTCTTTCAGGTTCTTCAAGTGCATCAGGACCAACAAGTTGAACTATCTCCTGGAGCTCTGCATCTTTCTGCAAAATCTCAGAAGCCATCCTTCTTAACTCTGAATATTCCTCACCGAGATTCTTTTCATACCATTCTTCCATTAAACCATAATAAAGTGTATAACTTCTTAGCCAGTTAATTGCAGGGTAATGTCTCCTGTAAGCAAGAGATGTATCCAGTGCCCATAATCCACCTGTTATCCTCAATGTATTTTGTGTTACAGGTTCTGAAAAATCTCCACCAGGAGGAGATACCGCACCTATTGCAGTAACAGAACCCTCTCTATCATCCTTACCCAAACATTTCACTCTTCCTGTTCTTTCATAAAATCCTGAAAGTTTTGCAGCAAGATATGGAGGGAACCCTTCTTCACCTGGCATCTCTTCAAGTCTTGAAGATATTTCCCTTAATGCTTCAGCCCATCTTGATGTAGAATCTGCGAGTAAAAGAACATTATATCCCATATCCCTATAATATTCAGCCATTGTAATACCTACATATATTGATGCTTCCCTTGCTGCAACTGGCATATTTGAAGTATTCACAACTAAAATGGTCCTCGCCATTAAAGGACCACCATGAAATGGGTCTTCAAGATGAGGAAATTCAGTTAACACATCAGCCATCTCATTCCCTCTTTCACCACATCCTATATATACAACAATTTCAACAAGTGCATACTTTGCAAGGGTTTGCTCTAAGACAGTTTTACCTGTTCCAAAACCACCAGGAAGTGCTGCATTCCCACCAAGTGCAACAGGGAAGAAAAAGTCAAGAACCCTTTGCCCTGTTATAAGGGGCTGTGTTGGTTCAAGTTTCCTTTTATACGGTCTTGGATTCCTTACAGGCCATTTATGAAACATACTTATTTTACTTCCATTATCAAGTTCACATATTATATCCTCCACTTTATATTCTCCTTCTTTTGCTATAAACTTAACTTTTCCTTCTTTTATATTTGGTGGAATCATTATTTTATGAATTATAGAATGTGTTTCCTGAACCTCACCTATTATATCTCCTGGAAGAACTTCTTCATTCAAAGATACTTTCGGAATAAAATACCATTTTTTTTCTCTTGAAAGTGCAGGAACAGAGAGCCCCCTTGAAACAAAATCACCTGCTTTAAATCTAAGTACATCAAGTGGACGCTGAACACCATCAAAGGCATTTGCAAGGAGACCTGGTCCAAGTTCAACCTGCAAGGGCTCTCCAGTTCTTTCCACTGGCTCCCCAACAAAAAGACCAGAGGTATCCTCATAAACCTGAATATATGCAAGATCCTCTTTAAGTCTAATTATTTCTCCAACAAGCCCTTCCTTTCCAACCCTTACTATCTCATTCATTCTTGAACCTTTCATTCCCTTTGCAATCACGAGAACACCTGAAATTCTCGCTATGTATGGTTTCATTTTTACCTCCAAATTGAGTTTAATTATAAAGAATAATTTTTATGATTTCAAAATGTTTTGACTTTTTAAATTTTTTTTCTTTATAATTTTTGTTCTTTTCAAAAAGGAGTTAAAAGTGTCATTCCCTTTTTTAAGTATTATAACATTTTCACCCTTTTTAGGGGCAATTATAATGCTCTTTTTAAGGAAAAGGGAACTTATTGTTAAAATAGTGGCGGCAATTTCCTCAGGTATTTCTCTTTCACTTTCAATCTTTATCCTTTTCCTCTATGATATAAATAAAGGTGGTTTCCAGTTTATAGAATATTTTCCCCTTGTTCCTTCTCTTGGTATATCCTATCATTTAGGAGTTGATGGAATATCAATAACTCTTGTCCTTTTAACAGCATTTATAATCTTTACAGGTGTGTTTGCTTCATGGACAATACCTTTCAGGGTTCAGGAATTTTACATCTTATTATTTGTTCTTGTCACAGGAGTTTTTGGTGTATTCGTTTCATTAGATTTATTTATCTTCTTCCTATTTTATGAACTTGCAGTTCTTCCAATGTATCTTTTAATAGGTATATGGGGGAAAGGAGCGGATTTAAAACCAAAGATACCACCAAAGGGAATAATTGGATTTATAATGAGGCCAATTGATACTGCTATGAGAAATGTTTCTCTTGGAACAAAAGAGTATGCAGCAGCAAAACTAACACTATATCTTCTTTTGGGTTCTGCCTTTATACTCGTTGGTATGCTCGTTGTTTATTTTACCGGTGGTAAAAGTTTCAATTATTTTATCCTCTATGAGGCAACAAAATCAGGTATTTATTCTTTCCCTTTTCAAAAAATCCTTTTCTTATGTTTTTATATAGGATTTGGTGTGCTTGCAGGTGTTTTCCCCCTTCATACATGGTCCCCTGATGGACATGCAGCAGCACCAACTGCTGTCTCAATGTTACATGCAGGTGTTTTAATGAAGCTTGGTGCATATGGAGCACTCAGAATAGGATTTGGTCTTATGCCTGAAGGTGCAAAGTTCTGGGCACCAGTTGTCGGATTTATCGCATGCATAAATATTGTTTATGGTGCGCTCTCAGCAATGAACCAGATGGATTTAAAATATGTTGTTGCCTATTCTTCTGTCTCCCATATGGGATTTGTTATGCTTGGTGCAGCAACTCTATCAGAGCCAGGTGTTTCAGGAAGTGTATTTCAGATGTTTTCCCATGGGATAATGACAGGACTTTTATTTGCTCTTGTTGGTCTTGTTTATGAAAAAGCACATACAAGGGATGCACTTCAAATGGGCGGATTTGGTAAAAAAATGCCAGGAATTGCAACTGCTTTTGGGATAGGCGGTTTAACATCTCTGGGACTTCCGGGTTTATCAGGATTTGTTGCAGAATTTTTGGTATTCTGGGGGTGTTTAACAATTCCAAAAAATATTCCTTATTATAAATTTGGATGGGTATGGTTTCCACTTGCAATCACAGGGACATTTATAACAGCAGTTTATGTTTTAAGAATTTTAAAAATTGTGTTTTTTGGACCCCTTGATGAGAATAAATATAAAGATTTAAAAGATGCGGAAGGACCTGAATGGGTTTCTTTATGGGTCTTATCCCTTGTTTTAATTCTCTTTGGGCTTTTCCCATTTTTACTTGTAAGATATATTGATATAGGTGTTCTTGAATTTTTAACGAGGTTTTAAAATGAAAACATTCATATTTGAAATAACTCTTTCAATAGTAGGATTTATAATTTTTTTAATTGATATAATTTTAAAGGACAAAAAAAATAAACCAGTTATCCTCGCTATCCTTACATCTTCTTTCCTTTTTATCTCATTAATAATCTCCTCCTTTTTCTCTTCCTTTTCTTCAAAATTTGGCTTTTCCCTTGACAGTTTTTCCTATTATTTAAAAATTTTATTCTTTACTGCGGGAATAATAGGATGTATAGGTTCAATCCCTTATTTAAAAGAAAGGATACCCGATAAATCCCTTGAATATCTTTTACTAATTCTATTTTCAATTATTGGAATGTCATTCCTTGTTTCCTCAAAGAATATACTTTTATTCTTTATATCCTTTGAATTGCTTTCAATCCCGCTTTATGCATTGACAGGATTTTATAAAAAAGATATAAGGGCACCGGAAGCCTCTTTAAAATTTCTACTTGTTGGTGTTTTTTCATCCGCAATCCTTTTCTTTAGCCTTTCATTCCTTTATGGAGCAGGAGGCAGCGGGGATTTTGAAGTTTTAAGGGAAAAATTCAAAGAAACATCTCCGATACTTTATACCGGGATGATAATGTTCCTTGTTGGTATAGGTTTTAAAATAGCAGCAGTTCCATTTCATACATGGCTACCTGATGCATACGAGGCTGCACCACCTTCTTATGTTGCATTTCTTTCAGTCGCACCAAAAGCAGCGGGTTTTGCTGCCCTTATAAGATTTTTATTTGAAATATTTCCATCAGAAAACCCGTTAATCCCTGTAATAGCTCTTCTTTCAGGAGTTACAATGATTTTTGGTAACCTTGTTGCACTTCCCCAGACAAATATAAAAAGACTGCTCGCTTACTCATCAATTGCCCACATCGGTTATATTTTAATAGGGGTTGCATCATTTGACGAAACCGGAATAAGTATGGTTCTATTTTATCTATTTATCTATCTATTTTCAAATATGGGGGCATTCCTTGTTGTAGAATCACAGGTAAATTCACTTGTTGATGAAAGAATAGATGCATTAAAAGGACTTGCACAGAAAAATCCTATTCTTTCTCTTTCAATGCTCATCTTCCTTCTTTCTCTTGGTGGCATACCTTTTGTTGCTGGTTTCTGGGCAAAACTCTTTGTTTTTCTTGCAGGTGTTAAAAGCTCTTACTGGTTCCTTGTTTTACTTGGTGGAGTATTAACAATCGTTGCTCTTTACTATTATTTAATGGTTGCAAGAAGAATGTATATAGAAGAGGAATTTAGCAAAAAAATAGAAGTTCCATTGCCTCTTAAAATATCAATTGGTATCTGCACACTTGGAGTACTTTTTTTTGGTATCTTACCGCGTATCCTTGTTAATTTTTCTGAGTGGGCAGCAAAGGGAATATTAAGATAACTTTTTCTTCTTTTTATAAATTATTCCAATTGGTATAAGCACGCAGTATCCAAGAGTAAGTAATACTGGTGAAATCGTTATATCTCCTATTGCAAGAAATATGTATCCCAAAATAATGAAAATTAAGCCTATACCCATAATTATGTAATTCTCTTTTTTAAAAGGTGCTTTTATAAATTTTTCTTCCTTTTTCATCTATATACCTCCTTAAATTCATTTTTTTCATAATTATAAATTCTTATAATTTCTTCATTCCATGAATAAAAATCATTCAAACCGTTTAAAAAACCTTTTACATTTAAAAAATCTCTAATTCTGTAAAAATCTTTAATTCCATAAGAAACTATTTCTTTCAAAAGAAGACCTGTTTCATATCCTCTAATCGCAACAATTCCTGGTAAACTGCTATAATTTTTTATATACTTTTCCTTAAATTCCTCATACATCAAATTTGTTAATGGAAATAAATATGAACCTGAAACATAAACATTTTCTAATGCTTCACCCGCAACCAGAATAGATTTTTCTCTTAAAAGGTAATGGGTTGAAAATATCGGGCAGTTAACCTTTAAAAATTTTATCTGGGTTATAATTCCAATTGCATCTTTTTCTTCTGAAGGAAGTATAAGGATTGCATCAGGTGAAAATCCTTTTATTTTTTTTATTTCTTTTTGATAGTCTGTTGAATCCGGTGAATATGGAAGGGTAAAAATTTCAATCTCTTTATTTTCTTTAAAAATCTGAATAAAAAGATCCTTTGCAATCTCACTTTCATTTATATCCGCATAAAGAATACCTATTTTTTTATATCCTTTAAGGAGCATAAAATCTGAAATCTTTTTAACCTCGTAATAAATTCCTTCATTAAAAGCAAATATATTTTCTCCAATTGCTCCAAGCCTTATATCACTTGCAGTTGGTGAAATAACAACTATTCTCTCCTTTGAAAGAAATGGGAAGATAACTGTTGCACATCTTGTTAAAAGTGGTCCTACAATTATATAAGGTTTTTTTTCAAGAAAAAAAGACATGCTATTGTATAGATAAGAAGGGTCTGACCTTGTATCAAATATTTCAATCAAACTATTTTCCTCAAAAGAAAGATTAAATCCATTTAAAAATTCCTTGCCGTATTCTTCAAATTCTCCTGTTAAAGGAATCAAAAGAAGTATTTTAAAGATATATTCCTTCTCAATTTCCTTTTGTTCTTTTTTTAGAATTTTTTCCGCCTCCTTAAAATATTTTCCACCTATTTCTTTAAGTTCATTATAGATTGAATCCCTCTCAATTATTCTATTTTCTCTTAAAGCATAGAGGAATGCATAATAAAGACTCTCGGAATAAAGAGGTGTCTCCTCTGTTTCTTTCAAAATGATTTTTATATCATTAAAATTAAGTTTTTTAATAAGGTTTTTAAATTTTTTCTCTGAATCCTTTTTTATTTTAATATCATTTGTTTTTTTATAAGCATTTAAAAAATTTTGAGCAGCCCTTATATAAAAATTTTCTTTTTCATAAGAAATAGCAAGAAAATAAAAAACTTTATCAATAAGTTCTGAAGATGGAAAATCAATTAAGAACTTATTTCCTTCTTTTATTGCATCTTCATACCTTTTTAAAAGATAATAAGTATAAAAAATGTAAAAAGATGAAAGTTCTTCATTCTCTTCTTTTGCCTTATTAAAAATTAAAATTGCTTCTTCATATTTTTTATCCCTTAACTTTTCAATCCCCTTTTTTAAATAACCTTCTTTAATTTCCTTTTTAATTTCAATCTCTTTTTTATAAAAAACAAAACAGGATGTGCAAAGAAGAAGGGAAAGATTTAAAAATCTTATCATTCTTTTTCTTTTTTAACAGCCTTCATCTCTTTCATACATTCCTTTGCATATTCAAAATAATTAATTGCATGTTTTTTTATTTCCTCAATTTCTTCCTTTTTTATTTTTCTTTTTATCTCTCCGGGCACTCCTGCAACAAGGCTGTTTTTTGGAATTTTAGAACCTTCTTTTATAATTGTGCCTGCTGCTATTACCACATTATCACCTATTTCAGCACCATCAAGGATTATACTCCCCATACCTATTAAACAATTATTTCCAATCTTGCATCCATGAATTATTGCATTATGACCTATTGTAACATAATCACCAATTATAACAGGGAATTTATCCTTTGTAACATGAATCACTACATTATCCTGAACATTTGTATATTTACCTATTTTTACATAATGGATATCTCCTCTGATAGTTGCACCAAACCAGATGGAAGAATAGTCTCCAATTTCCACATCCCCTATTATTATTGCAACTGGTGCAATAAAAACTTCTTTCCCATATTTTGGTAATTTATTTTTATAAGAGAAAAACATTTCTTAAATAAAAAGCGGGAGACGGGATTTGAACCCGCGACCCCCAGCTTGGGAAGCTGGCGCTCTTCCACCTGAGCTACTCCCGCATTAAGATAATTTATTATAAGGATTTTTTAAAAGATTTTTCAATTTCTTTTTAATTAACTTATCTTTATCAAAAATTATAATATCCATATTCTTGTTAAATTCTGCCATAACCTGCAAGCATGCACCGCAAGGATAGCATGGATTTTTATCCGCATATATATAAATTTTTTTCAAATCCTTATAACCCTCTGAAATTGCTTTGAATATCGCAACCCTTTCAGCACAAACTGTAAGCCCATAAGAAGCGTTTTCAATATTAACACCTTTAAAGATCTTCCCTTCTTTTGTAATAACTATTGACCCAACCCTAAACTTTGAATATGGAGAATATGAATTCTTTAATAATTCTTTTAATGTTTCCAGAATTTCTTTATAATCTTCTCTCATATTATAATTATAAACTTAAAAATGAAAGAAATGCCATTTACAGAGCATCTTGAAGAATTGAGGAAAAGGATAATAAGGAGTTTGCTTTATTTAACTTTTGGAACAATACTTGGTTTTTTTATCTCCCCTTATATTTTAAATTATATTAAAAAACCAGTTAAAAAAATATATTTTTTTTCTCCGCCTGAAGCATTCCTTGTAAAATTAAAAATTTCAATCCTTGTATCATTTTTTCTTGTTTTCCCTTTAATACTTTTTGAGGCATGGAGATTTATTGAACCAGGTCTTTATAAAGAAGAAAAAGAAAAAGTTTTACCCTATGTAATTTCTGGTGTTATTTTATTTTATTCAGGGACATTATTTTGTGCCTTTTTAGCATACCCAATTGGTATAAAATTTTTAATTTCCTTTGGAAACAGTATAATTGAGCCACTAATTGGAATAGACAATTTATTCAAAATATTTTTTTATTTAATCCTTTCCTTCTCAATTCTATTTGAATTACCAATATTTGTATTAATCCTCACAAAAATTGGGATAATCTCCCCAAAAATGCTTCAAAAAAGGAGAAGGGAAATAATTGTTGGAATATTTATAATAACTGCTATAATAACGCCATCTGTTGATGCAATAACACTTCTTTTAATATCAATTCCCCTTTATTTACTTTTTGAAATATCAATAATCATAGCAAAGAGAATAAAATGAAGATAAAAATGGAAATAGAGTATGATGGTAACGATTTTTATGGATGGCAAATCCAGAAGGATTTTATAACGGTTCAGGGTGAGATTGAAAATGCTTTAAAAAAAATATTTCTGGTAAATATAAGGATAAAAGGGGCTTCAAGACTTGACAGGGGTGTCCATGCAATTTCACAGGTTGCCCATTTTGAGATTTCAAAAAGATTTTTTAACAGATTCTTTAAAAATTTAGAGGATTTTAGAAAAAGTTTAAATTCAATATTGCCAGATTCAATATATATTAAAAATGTGGAAATTGCAAAAAATGATTTTCATGCAAGATTTTCAGCAAAAGGAAAAATATATATTTATAAAATATTTTTAGGGAAATCACCTTTAAAAAGAAAATATCTCTGGGAAATTGATTATAAAATAAAAATAAGGAGTTTATACAAAATGGCAGAGTTTATAAAAGGGAAAAGGGATATGAGAAAATGGGCACCTTCACATAAAGGAGAAGGAACCTGTAATATATTTGATGCGGGATGGAAAAGAAAGGGGAATGTATTAATCTTTTATATTGCTGGTGATAGGTTTTTAAATAAATTGATAAGGTCTTTGGTTGGAAATATGATCTTTCTTGCAAAAGAAGGGAATTATTTAAAATTTAAAGAATATATTGAAAAAGGACCTGAAAAAATAATAATTGCGCCACCACAGGGTCTTTATCTTTTTAAAGTTATTTATAAAAAAAGATTGCTCAAACAGGAAATAGAAGAGTTTGTCAAAAATGTATAAAATTATACATGCACTTGACAAAATTTTTTTTTTCAGTATAATTATATATCTTTAACCCATTAAAAGGAGGTGAATGACTTTGAGTACAATAAAAAGGTGGGTAAATCAAGGATTTGGAAATTTTATCGGAAAATTTTAAAAAGGAGGAGGTATTATGATTTTTTTTTATTTAATTTGTTTGTATAAGGTTGAATTTCACTATCAAATGAAAGAAGCAAAAACAAATCCTTACATACCTTCTTATACTTTTAAGATGCTTTATTTCCCTTCAAATAGAACCTATGGATTTGGGGGAATGTACGAAATCTGGAGTGAAGGACTATATGTTATAGGTTCGGGTTATAATGAAAAACATCTTTATGCAAAATGGGATTACAGAAATTTAATTTTATGTATCCACAAATCTTCTTATTTTTTAAAAGATAGATTCCGAATACAGGGAGAAATTGGTCTTGGAGAATGGAAATATAAATTTTATCAATTTAAAGATCCTTCTTCGTATGAGGGTATAACTCCTGAAAAATTCATTTATATGGAGGGAATATCATATATATCCTCAATTTCTTTTGCTATTGGAGTTCAAGTTCCTTGTCTTAGAGTTTCACTTTACCTTTCTGCTTCTAATATTACACCACTTTTTTCTGTTTCTGGTTTTTACCCACCTGGGTTTTCATGGAATCAGTATATTCAGGTAGGCGTAGGTATTGCAACATGGTGGAATATAAAGAAATAGTTTTTGCTTTCAAACCTTAAGTTAAAGTGCAATAAGGAGGAAAAGATGATAGGATTTTTTTTATTTTCATTAAGTATAAATTTTTTCCGGGGATTTAAATGGTATGAATATGAAAAACCTCCTTATTATTTTGGGACGATAGAGCATAATAGATATGATATAGAAATAGTTTTGCCAAATTTTTCAGTTCAGAGTGGAATTGAAAATATGAAAATTGATGCAAGCGAGCTTGGTTTTCTCCCTTGTGTGTCATCTCTTTACCAAAGCATTATAAGCATTGGAATAAAAAAAGGGTTAAAATACAAATGGAGTCAATTTGAATTAGGGGCGAATACAGGATATTTTGGCTATTCATACAGGTTTTATCCTGGTATTGAACATCTTATTTCCTTTCTTTTTATTCCTTCTTTTCACATTAAAATCGAAATTCCTAAGACAAATCTTTTATTAGCACTTTTCACCTTTTATTCCCAACCTTTTATTTACTTCAAGCATAACCCACCTTTAACTACTCCTTTTGCGCTATTTTTTGAAATAGGATTTAAAGTTAAAGAATAAAAAAACAAAATTTAAGATGTTAAACAAATTGAAAATGATACTTATAGGGTGTTTGGGGACACTTCTTTATTATCTCCATTTGATAGGGCTAGTGAATTTATTTCATCTTTTTCTTTTTTAAAAATTTTCACGATAAAAAATATAAATTTTATTCCCTCTATTGGGTTTGGTTGTTTACATATAGTGGTCCTCTTTATCCTGGTTTAAAACACCCGGGCTCGGCTACAAGTTTTATCGGCGTAGGAGATGTTTGTTTAAGAAAAAAGATCAAAAATACAAATATTTCCTTGTGTTTCTGAACGGAACCTAACCTGAAGAGTTCCGTTTTCTGATGGAACAATTATTCCATATATATGAATAATGTAATCAGTATTTGCCTCTGGAAAACTACCACTTGTAACTATATCATCAGAAGATTCCTCTTATTTACACCCCCGAGGTGTAATTTGTTTTTGCTACGACTTAATTGATTTTCCAATGTTTTTTATGTTATTCTTAAAACTTTATGAATGTAATTGATTTATTTTTTAATCCAAAAAAAGTTGCAATAATAGGTGCTTCAAGAGACCCAAAAAGCCTTGCCTATCAGACATTCAAAAGTATGATAGAATCAGGGTTTGAAGGCGCATTTTTCCCTGTAAATCCAAATGCCGATTATGTTCTTGGTTATAAATCTTATAAAAGTGTGTTTGAAATCCCTGATAAAGTTGATCTTGCTGTTATAACAACTCCTTCAAAGATTGTTCCAGATATTTTGGAAGAATGCGGTAAAAAGGAAATTAAAGCAGTTATTATAATAACAGCAGGATTTAAAGAAATTGGAAGGGAAGGCGAAATTCTTGAAGAAAAGGTAAAGGAAATTGGTAAAAATTATAATATGAGGATTGTTGGTCCAAACTGTCTTGGAGTTATAAATACATCTCCAAAAGTAAGATTAAACACATTCTTTGCTACACCTCTTCCAGAAAGGGGAAAGGTCAGTGTTGTCTCCCAATCAGGAGCAATATGTGTTTCACTTCTTGACCATGCAAGGGAAAAAGGGATTGGATTTTCAAAAATTTTAAGCATTGGAAACAAGGTTGATGTTGATGAGGTTCATGCCCTTTTATATTTTAAAGATGACCCTGAAACCGAGGTAATTCTCCTTTATATTGAAGGTCTTTTAAGGGGAGAAGAATTTTTTAATGTTGCAAGGGAAACAGCAAGGAAAAAACCTGTTCTTGTGCTAAAGGTTGGAAGAACAGAGGAAGGAGCGAAGGCTGTATCATCACATACAGGGGCAATTGCTGGAATTGACCAGCTTTATGATGCAATTTTTAAAAAGGCAGGTATTTTGAGAGTTAATACAATTGAAGAGATGCTTGTGAAAGCACTTGCACTTACCTGTCAACCCCTTCCAAAACGAAACAGGATTGCAATAATAACAAATGCAGGTGGAACAGGTGTTATTGCAACTGATGAATGTGTAAAAAGGGGATTGAAACTTGCAAGAATTGATAGGAAAACACTGGAAAAATTAAGGGAAAAGGTGCCACCATACGCATCCCTTTCTAACCCCTTTGACCTTATAGGGGATGCTGACGCTGAAAGGTATGAATGGGTTATGAAAAATCTTTTAAAAGACAAAAATGTTGATGCGGTTATATGTATGATGGTTCCCCAGAAAATGATAGATATGGATGAGGTTGCAAAAAGGATGGCAAAATATGCTAAGAATAACAAAAAACCATTAATTCCTGCATTCCTTGGAGAAAAAAGCGTATTAACACCTATTGAAATTTTAAAAAAAGAAGGTGTTCCCTTTTATATATTTCCAGAGGATGCAATAAACGCAGTTTCAGGTCTTTATGAATATATAAAATTAAAGAAATCAATAAAAGATGAAAAAGAAATTTTATTTGAGGTAAAAAAAGATGAAGCAAAAAAGATTTTAAGTAAATCAATTAAAAATGAAGATGGTTTTATCCCGCTCCATGATACTTTAAGGGTTTTAGAATGTTATGGGTTCAAAATAGTTGAATGGGAATATGCTCAGGATGAAAAGGAGATTGAGAGAATATGTAAGAAAATAAGTTTTCCTGTTGCTATGAAGGTTGTTGCAGATAAGGTAATTCATAAAATGAAAAAAGGAGGAGTAATTCTAAATATAGAATCTCAAGAGGAAGCAATAAAAAAATTTATAGAAATAAGAAAAAAATTTTCAAATGAAGGATTTAAAGGGGTAATACTTCAAAAAATGGCAAGGATGGGTAGAGAATTAATAGTGGGTGCAAAAAAGACTCCATTTTTCCCTCCACTTGTTATGTTTGGGCTTGGCGGAATATATGTAGAAATAATTAAAGATGTAAGTTTTGGCATTGTCCCTATTTTCCCAAAAGAAGCAATTGAGATGATTAAAGGGATAAAAGGGTTTAGTTTACTTAAAGGAAGTAATATAAATAAAATAAAAGAGATTATTTTAAGAGTATCCCAGATGGTTAAAGAGATTGAAGAGTTAGAGGAGATTGATTTAAATCCGGTTTTTGCATATAAAAAAGAGGCAATTGTTGTTGACGCAAGAATAAAGATTAAAAAGGAGGAAAAATGATAAAAGTGGTGTTAATAGTCCTTATAATTTTAATTATAATTTTTTTAATTTCTATTTATAATTCTCTTGTAAAAGAGAGGATGCAGGTAAAGAATGCATGGAGTCAAATAGATGTTCAACTAAAAAGAAGGCATGACCTGATTCCAAACCTTGTTGAGGCAGTTAAAGGATATATGAAATATGAAAAGGAAACATTAACAAAAGTTATTGAAGCAAGGGCAAAGGCTGTTAGTGCAAGGGATGGAGGTGATTTAAAAGAGATTGGAAAAGCAGAAGGAGAACTTTCAGGGTTTCTTGGAAGATTATTTGCCCTTTTTGAAAGATATCCGGAATTAAAGGCAAATCAGAATGTAATGATGCTTCAAGAAGAACTTACAAATACCGAAAATAAGATAGCATTTGCAAGACAATTTTATAATGATATGGTGATGAAATACAATACATCTATACAGGTTTTTCCAAAAAACATTATTGCAAATATGTTTAATTTTAAGTCCTTTGCCTTTTTTGAAATAGAAAAACCGGAGGAAAAAGAGGCACCAAGGGTAAGTCTTGATGTCTGAAATAATTACCTTTTATGATTTACAGAGAAAAAATATAAGGAAAACAGTACTTTTAATCTTATTTTTTATTTTACTTACGGGATTTACAGGTTTTCTGATAGATAATCTATTTTTAGGATTCCCTGATTATATAAAATTCCCTTTTATAACAAGTATTGCAACTTTTATTTCTGGAATACACTCTTTTATATCTTATAGATATGGAGATAAAATAGTCTTAAATTCAGTTAGGGCAAGACTTGCAAATCCAGAAATTTTTGAAGAAAAAAGGCTTATAAATATTGTTGAAGAAATGAAAATAGCAGCAGGTATTCCTATGCCAAAAGTATATATTGTTGAAACTGATATTCCAAATGCTTTTGCAACAGGAAAGGATCCTGATAACTCATCAATTGCTGTAACAAGAGGGCTTTTAAAAATTTTAAACAGGGAAGAAATGCAAGGAGTTATAGGACACGAAATTGCCCATATAAAAAATAGGGATATTTTAACAATGACAGTTGCAATAACTTTACTTGGCATAATAATAATTTTATCAGATATTGTTTTAAGAAGTTTAAGGTCCAGAGGGGATAGAAGAAGAAAAGTTTATATAAGAGGTAATATAATAATTTTTTTAATTATCTTAATCATTGCAATAATTGCACCATTAATTGGAAGACTTGTTTTTCTTGCAATTTCAAGAAGCAGGGAGTATCTTGCTGATGCAACCTCAGCCGAGCTCACAAGAGACCCGCTTTCACTTGCAAATGCTCTTGAAAAAATCCATTTAAGTCAAAAAGGCGCACCTATCGGTAATAAGGCAATTTCTCCCCTTTTTATAGTCTCACCACTTAGAAATAAATTAGAAAATATAGAAAATTTATGGGCTGATTTATGGAGTACACATCCTCCAATTGAAAAAAGAATTTTTTACTTAAAAAGGATGGCACATAGAGTTTAATGAAAGCGGTTTTAATAAATGAAAATGGACCACCTGAAGTAATAAAGATTGCTGAAGTTCCTTTAAGAGAATTAAAAAAAGATGAGGTAAGGATAAAAGTTAAAGCAGCAGGAATAAATCATCTTGATATATGGATAAGAAAAGGGCTCCCAGGTCTTTCTTTAAAATTTCCACATGTCCTTGGAGCAGATGCAGCAGGTATTGTTGAAGAAATAGGAGAAAATGTTGAAAGAATAAATAAAGGTGATAAAGTTTTAATATACCCTGCAATTTTTTGTGGAAGATGCAAAGAATGTGTTTCAGGAAATGAAAATTTATGTAAAGAGTATAAAATTTTTGGTGAAAGAATACAGGGTGTTCAATCCGAATATATAAATGTGCCAAAGGAGAATGTCTTTTTAATTCCAGAAAATATTTCTTTTGTTGAAGCAGCAGCAATTCCACTTGCACTTTTAACAGCTATCCAGATGATTGAAAAAGCAAACCCTGAACCGGGTATGAACTGTCTTGTTATGGCAGCAGGTTCCGGTGTTAGTTTAAATTTGATACAACTTTTAAAAATAATAAGATGTAATGTCTTTGTTACAGCAGGAAATAAAGAGAAGATTGAAAGAGCAAAATGGTTTGGCGCTGACGATGGTGTTGTCTATACAGAAAATAATTGGGAGAAAAAATTAAAGAATATTTGTGAAAAAATTGATATCATATTTGACCATACCGGAAAGGATTTCTGGGAAAAATTAATAAAAATAGTTAATTGGGGAGGAAAGATAGTTATATGTGGTGCAACAAGTGGTTATGATGTAAAAATTGATTTAAGACATGTATTTTTCAGACAGATCCAAATAATCGGTTCAACAATGGGTGGAAGGAGACACCTTTTAAAAGGGCTTGAATATGTAAAAAAGGGGCTTATAAAAATATCTATAAGTAAAGTCTTAAATTTTGAAAAGGCACAGGAAGCACATAAACTGATTGAAGATAGAAAAACATTTGGTAAGATTGTTTTAAAATTTTAATTTATGTTATAATTAATTTATTATGACTCAAATATTTCAATTTCTTTTTATTTATATTTCTCCACTCCCGCCCTCAGGTATTGAGGCAAATGATTATCCAAATGATGCGGGAGGAAAAATAGAAATAAGATGGGAACTTTCCCCTTCTGATTCAATAATAGATAATTATATAATTTTCAGACAGGAGGAAGTTGAAGGGAAATGGAGTTTACCCCAAATGCTTGAAATTCTTCCAAGGGGGACAAACTATTTTCTTGATTCAAACTGCAAAAATAAAGTTAAATACAGGTATTTTATAAGGGCAATAAAGGGTGATTTATGGAATGATAGCGAATTTTCAAATGTAGCAGTTGCTTCACCGCAGTGGTTTCATAAAAAAAGAACGAGTGTTTTAATCTTACTTATAATCATACTCCTTTTTCTCTTATATTTTATAAAAAGGGGGAAAAAGGAAGAACTGTTTATAAGAAAAATCACTGGGCTTGATGCAATAGATGAAGCAGTTGGCAGATCAACAGAACTTGGAAGACCACTACTTTTTATCCTTGGTCTTGGAACTATTGCTGAGATACCAACAATTGCAGGACTTTCAATTTTAAAAAGGGTTGCAAAAAAAGCAGGTGAATATGAGGTTGATATTATAGTTCCCTGCTTTGATCCTGTTGTATTTGTTGCAGCACAGGAAACAGTTAAAGAAGGTTTTATTGAGGCAGGTAGACCAGACCTTTATAAAGAAGGGAATGTATTCTTTTTATCCTACGACCAGTTTGGTTATGCTGCTGGCTGTGATGGAATAATGATCAGAGAAAAACCAGGTGCAATATTTTTGCAGGGATATTTTTATGCTGAATCACTTATTCTTGCAGAAACAGGAAACTCCATAGGGGCAATACAGATATCAGGAACAACTGCTGTAACACAACTCCCTTTCTTCATTGCGGCAACCGATTATACATTGATAGGTGAAGAGATGTATGCAGCAAGTGCATATTTAACGCGTGACCCACTATCAGTTGCAACAATAAAAGGTGAAGATTATGTAAAAGTATTACTTATAATAATAGTATTAACAGGACTTTTACTTGAAACAATCGCATTTTTGACAAAAAATCCTTTATTCCATTTTTTAAAAAACTTTTTTGAAGTGATATGAAAAAGGGAGTTCCACTTGTAATAACCTTTATTTCAGGATTCATATTAATAATTGCTTTATTTATTCCCCGTGAACCCTTTGGAAGTTTACAGGAAAGATTTAATGATTGGTATATAATTGTTTCAGGATTTACCCTTATCCTTGGCATTGATTCACTTCTTGCATACCATTATAGAAAGATTAAAAGAAAGGAAAAAGAATCACCTTATTCCCTTGCATTACTTTTAACATTCATAATAACACTTTTATGGGGAATATATTCAGGAATAAAACATGGAAACCCATTTGCCCCTACATCAACATTTTTGAGATATTTTTATACATATATATTTGTTCCACTTCAAGCAACAATGTTTTCCCTTTTAGCATTTTTCATAGCCTCTGCTGCTTACAGGGCATTCAGGGCAAGGGGATTAAACGCAACTTTACTTTTAATATCAGCAGGAATTGTTATGCTTGGAAGGGTTCCAAAGGGGGAGGATTTTTCTCCATATTTTATTGGTATTACATTTATTTTAATTGCGATAGTCTGTGTACTTGAAGCAATTCCAAGAATCTCAATATATGAAAGAATTTTATTTTTCGGACTCGCCATTTTTTCTTTACTCCTTATTTTCCCCATAGGTATTTTCTTAAAAGCAAAATTGCCCTTACTTTCTGATTGGATAATGAATGTTCCTCAACTTGGTGCAAAAAGGGGATTATTCATTGGTATATCACTTGGTGCAATAGCAATGGCTTTAAGAATTATTCTTGGTATAGAAAGAACATATTTAAAATGAGAGAATTTTTTGAAAAAATATCAAGAATTGATAGAAGAATAATATACATTTTAGTTTTTGTATGTATTACAATTCCGCTTTTAACTAAAAAAGGATTTGAATTTGAGGCACTTCCAGAGGTTAAGAATGCCTATGAATTTATAGAAAAATTAAAAGAAGGGTCTAATGTTTTAATTTCAATAGATTATGATGCTGCAAGCATGCCAGAACTTCAACCCCTTCTTGAAGTTATGCTTATCCATTTATTTAGAAAGGATTTAAAAGTGATAATGATGGGACACTGGCCACTTGGTCTTCCATTAGGACAGATTGCCCTTGAAAAAATTGCAAAGGAGATGAAAAAAGAATATGGAAAAGATTATGTATTTCTTGGATATAGACCTGGAATAGCAGCAGTTATGCTTAATATGGGAAAGGAAATAAGAATGGTGTTTGATGTTGATTATAAAGGAACACCAATTGATTCATTACCTTTAATGAGAAATATTCATAATTATAATGATATTGCACTTTTAATAGGATTTGAGGCTGGCGCAGTTGGGGACTATTGGGTTCAATTTGCTCAGGCAAGATATGGACAGAAAATAATTTTAACATCAACAGCAGTTGTTGCACCGGATTTATATCCTTATTATCAGGCAAAACAGATTGAAGGACTTATAGGGGGATTAAGAGGTGCTGCTGATTATGAAAATCTTTTAAAAAGAAGGGGATTTGCCTATGCGGGAATGACCGCTCAAACAGTTATACATATTATAATTCTGATATTCATAATTATTGGTAACATAGGTTTTGTAGCATTGAGGAGAATAAAATGATAGATATAATATTTTTATGGATTGCAGCAGGATTAACAATTGCAATATTTTCTTTTTTATACAAAGATAATCCCTTTTATAAGTTTGCAGAACATATATATGTTGGCTCTGCTGCAAGTTTCTGGTTCTTATATTTATGGTTTTTTGATGTTGAACCAAAAATTTTGGGACCATTCAAAAATGTTTTTAAAACTTATGGATTTTGGAATATGTGGCTCCATTTTACACCTGAACAATGGATTTTATTCATTCCAATATTTCTATCAATATGCATGCTACTCAGATTCATTCCAACTCTTGCATGGCTTTCAAGATGGGCAATAGCGTTTACAGTTGGAATGGCAGCAGGACTTGGTGTAACAGGTTCGCTTCAGGGATATATAGTTCCTCAAGTTCATGCAACAATTCTGCCTTTAATTGAAAAAGATTTACTTTCAAGTTTTAACAATTTAATAATAATTGTTGCAACAATTTCAACCTTATTTTACTTTTTCTTTTCAAAAGAACATAAAGGTACACTTGGTATCTTTTCAAGAATTGGAATAACATTTATTATGATAGCCTTTGGTGCATCCTTTGGATATACAATAATGGCTCGTGTCTCCCTTTTAATAGGAAGAATTCATTTTTTACTATTTGAATGGCTTGGCTCTTTATTCTAATATTTTTAAATCAAACTGAATTAAAAGAGAAACTTTTCTTAGAGGAGCCAAAAAAATATAGAACATTTTATTATGATTTGAGGAATGAATATTTAAGAAATAAAGAATTTGAAAAACTTTATAAAATATCAAAACTCGCGGTTGATGAACTTGGTAAAAACTATTTATTCTATTCTGATTTTTTAATTTCAAGATATTTAACAGGCAGAAAATTTTACACACTCATTGATTCAATTGATTCATTTTTTGAAAGGGAGGAAATTAAAAGGATACTATTTTTAATAATTGATTTGAAATTTTATGAATTTGCTGAAAAATTTATAAAATATGAGAGGGAGAAAAATAAGGATAAAAAAAATTTTTCAGAGATGCTTTATAGAATTTATATTGAAAAAAATGATTATAAAAATGCGCTTAAAGAAATTAAGAATTTTGAAAACAAAGAAGTTATAAAAATTGAGATTAAAAGGATTTCAAAGAATATTCCCTTTGAAATTATTGAAAATGAATTTCAAGAAGAGGAATTTTATGGAGTTCTTGCAGAGATAGCAATTTCAAAAAATATTTATGAAAAGGGAATAAATTATTATATAAAATCAAAGGATGAAAAGAAATTGGAAGAGTATGTGGAAAAAAATCCTGATTACATAATTAAATTTACTCAAAAAGAGAAAGAACCTTTAATTTTATTTTACAGGGCAAAGGCTCTTGAAAAAAAGGGGGAAAAAGAGGAAGCAAAAATTGTTTATGAAAATATAAAAGGGAAAATTAAAAAATTTGAGGATGAAATCCACTATTCCCTTGCAAATATATATCTTGAAGAAAATGAAATGTCAAAAGCAAAAGAAAATATTGAGAAAATAAAAAATGAGGAGAAAAAAAATGAAGTTTTGGGTTTGTATAATATTTTAACTGGTAATTTTAAAGAAAATTTTGAAATTCTAAAAAAATTAAATACAGCCTCTTCCCTTTTTTATTTTTTCCTTTCCGCCTATTTTTCTTTTAATTTTGATAAAGCAGAAAAACTCTCATTTAAATTCATTCAAAGTTTTCCACTGGATAAAAGGGTGCCTGATATCCTTTTTTTATCTTATATTTTAAAAAACTTTAAAGAGAAATTGAAAGAGTATGCCCTTTTTCATTATAAAATTTTAAAAGGGGAAGAAATTGAAATAAAAAATGAAAAAGAAAAAGTTGATTTTTTATACTCTTATCTTTATGGAATTTATTTTAAGAGAAAAGGAGAAATAGATAAGAGTCTTATTTTTTTTGAAAAGGTAAGAGATGGCGATATACCAGAGATAATAAAAGTAAAAGCACTTATAGAAATTGCAGAGATATACAAGAAAAAGGATAAAAACAGAGCAAAAGAAATTTATAAAGAAATAATCTTAAAATATCCAGATAACCCATTTTTCCCTTACATTGAAAGGGAGATAAGAGAATAAAGTTAAAAAATAGTAAAGTAACTGTGAACATTCTTGCTTTAGTGCCTGGTATAATGAGTTTACTTATTGTGGTTTTTGCTACATTTATGCAAATTTATATCTCAAAGATGAAAAATAAACTTGTTCAAAAAGATTAAAAAACTCACAAAGTCTCTTTAAGTTTCTATAATAAAAAAAGATATAATATTGAATAGTTTATCTTATAAACTTTAAAAAAGTAAAAAGAATTGCTGTTATAACACCAATTTGAAGAGCCCAGAATATAAACATCCATTTTATTATGTTTGCATATGTTCTTGAAATTTCAACCCTTAATTTTGAAATTTCTTCTGTTATCCTTTTATCAAGTTTTGCAAGGTCTTCTGAGCGCAATCTTGATATCTCTTCAGTTATCCTTTTGTCAAGTTTTGCTATCTCTTCAGTAAGTCTTCTTTCATATTTCTCTGTTTGGATCTCTATTATATTTTCCTTTACCTTTTCATCTGCAAGATTTATTAACTCAAGAAGTGCTTCTACTCCATCATCACCCAACTTTTCCCTCAAAACCTTTGGAACATTTATTATTTTCATAAATAAATTATAAGGGAAAATTAAAGAAAAATCAAAGGAGTTTTAAATAATTATTCTATATTTTTGCTTATTTCCCTTATATTTTCTGCACAGAGTTTTATCTCAATTGCAATGTTTATATTATTTAAATTCTCTGATTTCTGAGAAATTGTATTTCCTTCCCTTAAAATCTCCTGCCCCAAAAAATCAATTTTTTTACCACATTCACCCTTTGAATTTATGGTTTTAAATATTGAATCAATATGTGAAAGAATCCTTACCTTTTCTTCCTTACATTTTTCATCATCCAGATTTTTTAATAAATTATCAAGTTTTTTAACTTCTTCCAAGAGTGCCTTTTTTAAATTTTCACCTTCCTCTTTTCTAAATTTCAAAAGTTTTTTTATTGCAATCTCAAGTGTATTTAAAAATATTCTTTTTTTCTTCTCTAAATTCTCCTTTTTTATGAAAATCTCCCTTAAAATATCAGCGTTATCAAAATATATGTTCAACTTTTCACTTTTTTCAAATCTTTTTATACTATGAATAAGTCTTTTAAGTTTTTTTTCATCAGCAATATAATCTTCTGGTGGTGGAAAATAAAACTTAATTTTTACTTTACCCCTTTTTAAATATTTTCTGAGAATTTTTCTCATCTCCCTTTCAAGCCCGATTATATCCCTGTTTCCTGAAAGGGTTATTTCAAGTTCCTTTGAATTAAGAGAGATTATTTCAACTTCAAAATTTCCATATTTTTTTGTATATCTTTTCGCATATCCATATCCTGTCATGCTTAACATATCATTCCAGAATAACTTCTTCAAAAAGGAGTTGATTTAGGAAAAAATAAAGGAATGAAAAGAAAAGTAGAATATAAAAATAGGGGGAAAGGAATTTTTCATTATATAAAACTTTATTTGTGAGGGAAATTGCAGAAATAAAAGGCGGTATAAAAAGGGGAATTATAATAAGAGGTAAAAAAAATTCTTTTGCCTTTGTATTCATTGCTAAAAAGGAGATTAAAATTCCCAAAGAAGAAAAGGAAAAGGATGTAAAAAATAAAATTATTAAAAAGTAGGAAAATATCTTTAATGAAAAGGGGAAATTTAAAAAAATTAAAAATAAAAAATAAAGAAGTATTCCTGAGAGGAATAAAAAAATTGTTAAAGAAAGTGTTTTTCCGATAAAAATGCTTTCCCTGTCAATTGGTAAAATAAGAAGCCCTTTAAAACCACCATTCATTTCCTTCACTATGTATTTTGAAAGGGTTATTATTCCAGAAAAAAGAAAGGAGAGCCAGAAAATAAAGGGTGAAAATTCTTTATTCTGAATTGTAAAAGAGATAAAAACTATTAACAAAAATGAAAAAAGTAGAAAAGGTATTATTATTTCTCTTGTCTTTATTTCAAGAATTATATCTTTATAAATTATCCAAAAAGAGGAAAATTTTTTAGCCAATTACTTTATTTACTTTTCTTAAACATTTTGTGCAAACATAAACTCTTTTTATTTTATCTTTTTCTTTTATCCTTATTTTATGTAAATTTGGTTTAAAAAATCTCCTTGTAACATTATGAGCATGGGAAACATTCCTTCCTATTTGTGTATGTTTTCCACATTTATAACATTTTGCCATATTTTAATTGTATAGTAAAAATATCTATAATTTCAATCGCGTTGCCACCATCTATTCGGAAATTTTTCCTTTAAAATTTTGTCTCCTTCACCTACCGGCTCTAAACCATTCATTCTCATCTCTGCATCCATCATTATTTTAACAAGTTCCTTAAATTTAATTTTTGGTTCCCATCCAAGTTCCCTTTTTGCCTTTGAAAAGTCTGCCCTTAAATTTTCAACATCTATAGGTCTTAAATATTCTTTATCTATCCTTATATAACTTTCCCATTTAAGTCCAACATAGGAAAAAGCCTCCTCAAGAAACTCTTTAACGGAATGCCATTCACCCGTTCCTATTACATAATCATCAGGTTTTTCCTTTTGGAGCATTTTCCACATTACTTCAATATATTCGGGTGTATAACCCCAATCCCTTTTTGCTTCTATATTTCCTAAGTATAAAAACTCCTGTTTTTTCTTAAGAATATTTACAATTCCAAGTGTAATCTTTCTTGTAACAAATGTTTCCCCTCTTCTTGGTGATTCATGGTTAAAAAGTATTCCATTTACAGCAAATATTCCATAAGCATCCCTGTAAATTCTTGTCATCCAGTAAGCATAAAGTTTTGCTGCTGCATAAGGACTTCTTGGAAAAAATCCAGAATTTTCATTTTGAGGAGGGCGAGCAAGACCAAACATTTCTGATGAAGAAGCCTGATAAAATTTACAGGAAATACCACTTTTTTTAATTGCCTCTAAAATCCTTACCGCTCCTAAACCTGTTATATCTCCTGTATATTCAGGCAGATCAAAACTAACTTTTACATGGCTCTGCGCACCTAAGTTATAAATTTCATCAGGTTTTACCTCATAAATTAAATTTGTTAAATATGAAGAATCTGATAAATCTCCATAGTGTAAGAAAAGTTTTGCGCCAGGTGTATGGGGGTCTATGTATATGTGTTCAATCCTTGTTGTTGATGTTGTTGAAGACCTTCTTATTATTCCATGAACTTCATATCCTTTTGACAACAAAAATTCTGCCAGATAAGAACCATCCTGTCCAGTTATTCCAGTTATTATTGCCTTTTTCGTTTTCATAATTTAATTATAATGGTTTATAATAAAAAAATGAAAGTAATTGCCTTTGAAACTTCCTGTGATGAAACATCCTGTGCAATTTTAGAGAATAACAAAGTCTTAGCAAATATAACAACAGTACATATTCTTCACAGGGAATATGGAGGTGTTGTGCCTGAGATTGCTTCAAGAGTTCATACTGCATTAATTTTACCGAGTTTAAAAACAGCCCTTGAAATTTCAAAAATAAATATTGAAGAGGTTGATATAATTTCAGCAACACAGGGACCAGGTCTTATTGTTTCGCTTTTGGTTGGTTTTACATTTGCAAAATCACTTGCATATTTTTATAAAAAACCATTTATAGGGGTTGACCATCTTGAAGGTCATTTATATTCAATATTTATTGATTTTCCTGATTTAAAACCACCTATTTTATTTCTGCTTGCTTCAGGTGGCCATACCGAATTTTTTTTAATGGAAGAGAATGAAGAAATAAAATATCTTGGGGGAACACTTGATGATGCAGCAGGTGAAGCCTTTGATAAAGGCGCAAAGATTTTAGGTTTCCCTTATCCTGGTGGCGTAAGAATTTCTGAAATTGCAGAAAGAGGGAACCCTCAAAAATTTAATTTTCCAAGAGCAAAAACACCGCCATTTTCTTTCAGTTTTTCTGGTTTGAAAACATCTTTACTTTATTTTGTAAAAAAAAGACCTAAAAGATTTATAGAGGAAAACCTGGAAGATATATGTGCATCATATCAAGAGGCAATTGTTGATAGTTTATTAGAGAAAACAAAGGAAGCAAAAGAAATTTTAGGAATAGAGAAAATAGCAGTTGTTGGAGGTGTTTCTGCAAATGAAAGACTGAGGAAAAAATTTAAGGAAATTTTGAAAGAAGTCTATTTCCCTTCAAAAATTTATACATCTGATAATGCATGCATGATAGGGATAAGAGCAATCTCACTTTTTAAAAAGGGAATAAGAACACCTTTTGATGCTTTACCTTATACTGTTTATCCATTAAAAGCAAATTCAATTTAAAATAATTTTGGGATAAATACTCACAAAAATTATTATTGAAAAGAGAAATAAAAAATAATAGTTAAAAATTTTTATCTGATTCATATTTTTATTTTTTACTTCAAAGAATGATAAAATACCAAGGGGTATGGATAAAAGATAAAGTAAAAGAAATTTTAAAATTAAGGGGGTAATAAGATATGAATAAAGGATTAAATATGCAGAAGAGATTCTTCCTTTTTCTTCTCCAAAAATTACAGGTATTGTCTTTACATTTAGAATTCTATCTCCTTCTATATCAAGCAAATCTCTAAAAGAAATTGCAGGTGTTAATGCTAAGAAGATTAAAAGATAAATTTTCAATGGAATTTTTTTATAAGGAAGATTTATTCCGAAGCCCATCATAAATGAAAATAATGCAGCAATTCCAAGAATTAAAATATTTAATGGAAAAAATTTTTTTAACCTGAGTGGAGGAACTGAATAAATAATATGTAAAAGATGGGAAAATAAAAATATTAAAAAAACTCTTAAAGAAAAGAGTGTTAAAAAAATACTTGAAATGAAAAAGAATAAAAAATAAAATATGACTTCCCTTTTATTGTATTCATAAAAAAATGGATTTGTCTTTCTTACATATTTATCTCCCTCTTTATCAAAATAATCGTTCAAAATTAATGCTGACTCAAATAAAAGGAAAAGAGAGAGGAAAACATTTAAAAAATAAAAAAATTTTTCTATCCTGTATTCTTTTAAAAAAATTGAGATCAAATAACCGCCAGTTGTGAGGAAAAAATAGTGTAAGAAAAGATAAATTCTCAAAATGGGAAAAGAAAGCCTTTTTAAAAAGGATGATTTTATATATAAAAAAATTGTAAAAATTGAAACTCCTAAAAATAAATAAAACACCTTTTAAATTAAATTTTACTTTATCTCACCTAATATTTTGAATTCAACTCTTCTATTTAACTGATGCTGTTCCTCTGTCTTTGCATTTGGAACAACGGGTCTATCCTCACCATATCCAATCGCAACAAGTCTTCTTGCATCTATTCCATGTTTTGTTATGAAATATGTTTTAACAGAGTTTGCCCTTGCATCTGTTAATCTAAAGTTGTATGCTCTTGTTCCCCTTTCATCAGCATGACCACCTATTTCAACTTTCATTGTTGGATTATCCTTTAAAACCTGAGCGATTGAATCAAGAACTGGATAAGATTCTGGTCTTATTGTTGCCTTGTTGAAATCAAAATAGATATTTCTAAATGTGAAAACCATTTTTTCCTGGAGCATCGGGAAGTCCTTTATATTCTTTTCCCCTCCTCTTACACTAACATAGGCAGCCTGTGGAATATACTTTGGACCTTTTTCTGGTTTTGGCACACTCACTTCAAATAGATATGTCCCTGCATATAGAATTATCTCATAAGTTCCATCCTCTTTACTTTTCATTTCTTTAACAAGTTTACCTGTTGAATCCTTTATAACCATATCTCCGACAAGTGCTTCGTGTGTTTGGGCATTATAAATTTTACCAAGAACTATTCCTTTATTTGGTTTTAAAAGGATATCTTTTTCAATTAAAGTTGCAGGTTTCATTATTATAGACTCTACTTTTTTATAATAATCAGGATGCTCAAATATAAAGGTATATTCACCTGCTTCAAGTTGAACCTTTAAAAATCCAAGGGTATCTGCTTTTAATTTCTCCTCTTTATCTTTAAATTTAACTGTTATTTCAGGCTGAACTGGCTCACCTGTTAATGCATCCTTTATTTTTAAAGCAAGTATTCCATAATTTGGAACAAGTTTAAATGTTAAATCAGCTGTTTTACCTGCTTTAACTTCTCCAGACAGTTTCTTTGGAAAATATTTTTCTTTTACAACATGAACAATATAATCTCCCGGAGTTAATGAATAAAAGAAAAAACCATTTTGGTCTGATGAAAGTTTTTTAACAAGTTTATTCCCTTTATAAATATTTACTTCTGCAATTAATGGTTTGCCTGTGATAGAATCCTCAATTGTTCCTCTTATCTTTCCTTTCATTGGAGTTCTCAATCCCCAGTAAAGACTGAGTGCTTCTCCATTGCTTCCAAAGAAAAATCCTCTTGAATGGGAATAACCAAGATCAAAATAGAAATAATCAAAGGAAAAACCTATCCCATAAGAAAGGGAAATCCCTTGATGACCGCCTAAGGAACTCCCTATTCTTGTGATAAACCACTCTTTTAGTGGATATTCAAAAGCAAAGGAAAGTTTTGGTATGATTGAAGAAAGTGCCCTTTCCTTAAACCCTTGCTCATAATCAAAGAATATCTTCCACATTTTTTCAGGGTTAAAATAGGTTATTCCAAGCCTCAAAATAAGAGGCAATTTCTTTGAAAATGGATCTATTTCATAGGTATCAGAGGTATCAACCCCTAAACTCTCCCTTTTTTCTTTATTCAATAAATTCCATATGTTAAAATCTTCAATTCTTCCAAAATGATAACCTTCTTTTGCATATTTGTCCAAACCAAAATCAATCCCGAAAACAGGACCTGTTCCCCATTTTAAAGAAGAATAAATGTTTGAGAATGAAAGTCCTATAGCAAATCTATCCTTATAATTTGCTCCAAGTCCTAAATCAAAAGAAAAACCATTTCCACCAATACCATATCTTGCCTTTAATGTATCGTATCCCTCTATTTCTCTTTTTCCTGAAACAAGTGCTGCTCTAAAATCAAGAACTTCTTCATATCCTATACCAATAATGTAAGAGAATCCAAGCCCATAAATTATTCTTAAATCCTCATTATAATCGTACCTGTATCCAAAAGAAAATTTATTTTCTAAATAAGATAATGCCTCTGCATCAAAATCATTTAAATCGTATATTTTTCCGAGTTTATTTCCAAAAAATGAAAGGGACCAGAAATCCTTTGTTGTTTTAATAAAACTTGCATTTACGATTCGCATCCCAAATCCAAAGTATTTATAAGCAAATGAAAGCCCTGTTAAATCACCTCCAAGATGAAGTTTAAAAAATCTACCAGGTATTGAATTATAAAATTCTTGTTTATCTTTATAATTTAAACTATCTCCATTATTTGCTTTATCAGCCATCTTATTCCACCATGATATTGAGAATGTGTTGTTTGTAAATCCTAAAAATCCTGATAAGGGAAAAGAAAAGGAAAATGAGGGATTCAATTTTGAACATAAAAGTGCAGGATTATAAAATATTGCCTGTGAACCATAAGTATAAGAATAACCAAGCCACATTCCCGCATTTGGATAGTTATAATAGGAAAATAAAATACATGGAAAAATTAAGATAAAAAATCTCTTCATTTTACCTCCTTTATTTTTCTAATGTTTCAAGATCTGTTAAAACTGTTGCTTCAATCCATCCATTAACTCTTAAAGAATCCCTTGACCTTAAATATGCTTTACCTTGCTTCGGTATTTTAACTTTTAATACATAAAATACAAGAGAATCTTGAAATACATTGAAATCATCCTTAGTAAGTTCTAATGTATCACTCCATGATTTAGCACCTGTTGATTTACCTGTAACAGTATCTTTTGGGGCAGAATAAAAGGGAAAATTATGAATTACTGAATCAGGAGGCCATTCAAGACCTTTTAAATAAATTGTTCCATAAGCCTGCGCCGGGAGCGAATGTCTGAAATTCAGTATTATTCTAATTTTTGCAACCTGCCCTTTTTTTGCTGCTTCCCTTATTTCCTTTTCTGTTTTAAAAGTATCTTCTTTTGTAAAAATTATATCTTCAAGGAGTTGGGCTCCAAAGAGAACCCTTTTTACCCCCAAGATCGTATCTAAAATTGTACTACCTGTTTTAATCTTTGTATCTTCAACTCTTATTTGAAGTTTATGTGGACCAAAAGGGAAATCAGGATAAATTACTTTTATAATTGTATCTATATTGCCTGGAGGGAATTTGAAATATATTGTATCATCTCTCCATATTTTCATAGTATCACCAATTGTATCCCAGCACCATGGAGTAAATCTCACATACCCTTTAATTGTATCAGGTGCATTTCCTTTTATCTTTACCTTGCCAATCATTGTAAATAAAAGGGAGCGGAAAAGTGACCTCATAGTATCAATATCTTTTCCAAGTGACCTTCTCAAACTTGCATAAAATATCTGAAATGTAGTTGTATCAACATATACATTTGTTTCTGTGTGCTTTTGAATTGAAAACACAGAATCTATTTCAGGAGATTCATAAATTATCTCATATTTTTCAGGCTGATCTTTTAAAATATCATAGAGAGTTACACAGGAATCACCTATTGGACATCTCAATGTTATCCACCACTTTGGCTCATCCTTTGGCACTCTTATACATGAGACCCCCATTATTAAAAAAATTACCAGATACTTTTTCATAAAACCTCCTAAATTAAAACAAGTTAATTATAA